>NZ_JBYNDP010000240.1:0-2538 GCF_059783535.1 Tateyamaria sp.
TGGACAAAGATGCACCGATCGAGACATGGGCTGACCGGCTTCGGCATCTTTGGCACGACACCAGTGCCTACGATCGCGCATCGAAAGCTGCCCGCGATCACGCTGCCCGTGCCGAAATGGTGCCGGACTGGCAAATCAATCAGCTTGTCGACATTCTTCGAGCGCCCGTGCCGGAACCTCAGCACTGACCAGCCCTCCGGTGTTCAGGACGGAGGAAGGCCTTTCCTGACGCTTTCAGCCTGGTCCAGTGCGGTTTCTGGATCAGCAGATGGCGCCGCCTCGACCCTCGGTGATAAGGTTGCCGGTTCAGAGAACCTGCGCACAGGAATCGCATCGTTTGGACCCGGTATGTCCAGCACGACCTCCAATACGTCACCGCCTTGGATGAAATCGCCCCGTCCAACAGGGAACGTCACCGGCCCCTCCGGCCTCTGCCGGGTAATCTGCAACTGCGGCGCTACGAGTGCGGAAAGCTGCACAAGTCCCGTGCCCGTTCGAGTGGCGTCAGCGAACAGCGCAGCGTCAGTTTCCATGCGAAGCCTAAGCTCTCCGATGGCCGCACGCTGATCCTGTAGTCCCTGTACCAATTCGCGGCTGCGTTCGTTAACCAGATCAAGGCGGTCGCGGCGCGCTTCGTTAAGGCGCTGCTCAGCATTCAGCCGGGCGGTTTCCACTTCGAGCAACCGCACCTGTTGATCCGTCACTTGGCGCTGAAGCGCGCTCTGGCGCGAGGTGGTCGACAGACCGCGTTCGACAAGGCTTGCGGCGTCCCGAAGCTCGCCTTCCAGCAGGCCAAGTTGCTTTTCACGCAACTCGGCCTGCGCGTTCAGACGAGCGATGCGTTCCCGCAGCAAAACGTCCAGATCGTCGATCTGCGCAAGGCTGGAACCAAAGGCTGATTGCCGCGCCGCCATAATTCTGCGCTCCTCCGCGATCAACTCAGCACCCAGCGATGAGGCCGTAAGCTCTTCGGGCGGGGTCATCTCCGTCTCGGCTTCCTCGGCTTGCAGACGAGAGAGTGTCGCCAGCCGCCGCAACAGCTCAAGCTCGCGAACCCTGTAGTTGCCTAGCGCATTCAACGCACTGCTTTCACCTTGCACGAAAGCAGTGCCCGGGCCGTCGATGCCTCCGGCCAGGCTGAGTGCCTGCAGAACGGTCAACTGCGGCGCATGGGGGTAGACACCTGGCGCGCGCACATCGCCCAACACGTAAATCGGGGCAAATTCTGCAATGCTGACCACGACCTCAACATTGCCGCGCAGACCAACACCCACCTGGAGCTGATCAGAGATCTGCATTGCCAGATCATCGGGTTTCATACCGACCACCGTCAGTGTGCCAACAAGGGGAAGTGTCACGGTTCCGCTTGTACTGATTGGATAGGCCCCACCGACTGCAGGCCAGTCACTGTATGTCTCCTGAACCGGATCCCAGCGGCCGATCCGGATATCGATGACCTGTTGCGGTGCTAATGTCTGGCTCTCAACTGCCCCGGTCCCGGTCTGGGCATGCGACTTCAACGGCACAATGCCAGAAAGAGCCGCGATCATGAGGGTCGCAGCCACAGCCCGCAGCTTGGTGCGCCAGAAAACCCGCACCTCACGCATTGATCTCAAGCTCCTCATAGCTGCCCGAGCTCATGTATTTCCGCGCGACCGTGAGTTCGGCATCCTCCAACACTGTAGTGGAAAGTGCATCGCGGAATCTCGGATGATCTGCCAGTGCATCGGTTATGAACTCCGGCGACACCTTACCCCAAGGTATCCGCAGCAGCGTCGTATCATAGGCCCAAGCATGAGGATCTGACCGATATGCGTCTGCGATGGGACGCAGTGCAAGGAGAACCACATCGAATTCCTCGCGCAGACGGCGGGCGATCGGGCTGAAATCGCCGCCCGAAACCTCAATGCCATCCACCACGCTACGAAGCGCCACAACCTCAAGACCTGTCTCGGCATGCGTCGCCGGCGATATCTGTGCCTCGTCTTCAAAGATCAGCAATACGCGCCGCGCTCCGCCGCGCGACAGATGCGCTGCAAGTTCGGCGGGCATAGCGCTTGGCTTTTCAAGCCCGGGCAGCAATGGTGCTATTGCCACAAGCCGCCCCTGGTTCTGTAGCACGGTGCTATCACAGGCTTGGGCCAGCCGCTCCAACGTGCGTTTGCGTGCATTCAGTGCGCCTTTATCCTTGAGGCTGCGGCGCCGCGGCAACAGCCCGGCACAACGCAGTCCGGCATTTCGGCGCAGTTCAGAAACCGTGCGGGCAGGCTTGGCCGAAATCTCCCGCAATGTCCCGATCATCACGCCGATCAAGCCACCCAGAAAAATGCCTGCGGCCAGCATCATTTTCTTTCTTGGGCTCGAGGCATCACGTGGGATTTCCGCGGGCGATATCACCTTGATTGAAGCGATCGGGAAGCCCTGTTGCTGCATGGTGACTTCGAGACGCTGGAGGTAGTCGCGATAAACCTGCGCGTGGGTTTCCGCGATGGCTTCAAGCTGTTGCAACTGACCGCGCAGGGCAAGTGCCGACTGCGA
>NZ_JBYNDP010000114.1:0-11094 GCF_059783535.1 Tateyamaria sp.
CATGGATCGTGATGTGGCTGGTTATTGGTGCGACTGTGTTCACGATCTACTTTGCCGCCGTGCAGTTCCGGTTTTTTGGACACGCCATCGGCTTGGTCAAAGGGGATTATTCCGATCCCGATGATGCTGGCGAAGTCAGCCACTTCCAAGCCCTTGCTACAGCTCTTTCGGGGACAGTCGGCCTTGGAAACATTGCGGGCGTCGCCGTTGCCGTTGGGATCGGTGGGCCAGGAGCGACATTCTGGATGATCCTTGCCGGTCTGTTGGGCATGGCATCCAAGTTCACCGAATGTACCCTCGGTGTGAAGTACCGCAACGAGTATCCGGATGGCACCGTGTCTGGCGGTCCGATGTACTATATCTCGAAAGGGTTTGATGAGTTGGGCCTGCCGGGTGGCAAGATTCTGGCCGTGCTCTTTTCCGTGTTCTGTATCCTAGGAGCTTTTGGTGGCGGAAACATGTTCCAGGCCAACCAGGCCCATGCCCAGATCACTCAGATCACTGGCGACTTCCCAGGTTGGATCACGGGTCTTGTGTTTGCGGCCGTGGTTTTTGCCGTGATCGTGGGCGGGATCAAATCCATCGCGAAGGTGACCGAAAAGGTCGTGCCGTTCATGGGCATCATGTATGTCGGCGCGGCGCTGGTTGTTCTGATCGTCAACTACGACATGATCGGTTGGGCCTTTAGTCAGATCTTTGTCGGTGCGTTCACCGGGCTTGGCGTCGCGGGCGGACTTGTCGGTGCGTTGATCCAAGGTTTCAAGCGCGCAGCGTTTTCGAACGAAGCGGGCGTGGGCTCTGCTGCGATTGCCCACTCGGCGGTGAAAACCAAAGAGCCGATTACCGAAGGGTTTGTGTCCCTGCTGGAGCCGCTGATCGACACGGTTGTTATCTGTACGATGACGGCGTTGGTCATCATCATCTCGCAACAGCTCATCATTGACGAGGCGACAGGCAACTACATGCTGAACGAAGCAGGCAGTGCCATCGCAACAGTTGATGGAAACTCTGGTGTGGCGCTGACCTCGGCGGCATTCGGATCTGCCATTGGTTGGTTCCCGTTTGTATTGGCTATTGCAGTGATCCTGTTCGCCTTCTCCACGATGATCTCCTGGTCCTACTATGGGCTGAAGGCGTGGACGTATCTGTTTGGCGAAGGCAAGACCGCGGAATTGGTGTTCAAGATCATCTTCTGCATCTTCATCGTGATCGGGGCGGCGGCGAGCCTTGGTCCCGTTATCGACTTCTCGGATGCAGCGATCTTTGCCATGGCTGTGGTCAATATCTTCTGCCTGTACTTCCTGATGAAAGTGGTGCGCAAAGAGCTGAACTCTTACAGCGCGCGTCTGCAGTCAGGCGAGATCAAGAAGTTCGCGCATTAGACCACCATAGGTGCTGTGAGAGGCCGCTCGGTTCAGAGCGGCCTCTCTTCTTTTGTCCCCATGTGCTTGTTCGGCTTTCATAGAGCGAGTGTCTCTATGCATTCGCGCGGTATTGCGACGGGGTCACCCCAAGCTCACGTTTGAACGCTGTGTAAAACGAGGATCGGGAGTTGAAGCCGACGTCATAGGCAATGACCAGAATGGTTGCATCGGTCGTGCGCAACCGCTCTGTCGCATCCCGAATGCGCCAACTGTTGACGTAGTCAAAAAACCGTTCGCCGATCTTTTCGTTCAGGGCTTGGGACGCATAGTGGGTGGTCACGCCAATCCGCCCCGCCAAGTCCCACAGCGACAGATCAGGTTCGAGATAGAGTTTCTGTTCACTCATTAGCGCTTCGATTTTGTTCGCAATCCGGTCAAGGCGCACCTCGCTCAGCCCGGACTTGCCATATTTCCGGAACGGTTCTGCCGGGTCAGTCGCCGCAATATGTTTGACCGGTGGCAACACGATACCCGGGCGTTGCCGCGTCCCCCAAAGCGCAATGCTCCAAATCAGGACGTAGTGAACAACGATTGCTGGTAGCAGCGAGTCAAAGGTTTCGGCGTTTGGAACCCCCAAGGCTAACAAAGAAGCGACAATCGTGATCAGGTTAAAGGCCCAGAACACAAGTACGGCGGCCGCAAGCCACCATGCCCACGCCATTTCCCGTTCTTCGGTACTGGCAAACAAGTCTTTCAGGCGTCGTCGGTATTGCCTTAGCCGCTTAAGGATCAGGACGGCGTAGATCGGGACCAAACCATAGAAAAGGATTGTAGCAAGGTACATCCCAATGAGCGCAAGAGTTTGCCAAACAACTTGGTTCTCTGCGCCCGGATGTAGCCCTTCCTGCAAGGAGCGAGGCAAGAGCAAGATGTAAATGTACAATATACACGCAAATCCAACGGGAAGACTGTGCCAAAGCCAGCGTGGGCGCGTGGACTCGCGCGTCGGATCATCGGTCAACCGAGTGACATACAGCCAGAGCAGCAGTGGCTGCACCATCGTCAGGGGGACTTCAATCAATTCAAGGGCGATGTGCAGAAATGCCTGGTCCGCATCGCCGCGAAGTGCGCTCGCAGGCAGGTTCAACAACTGAAATGCGTTTGCCCAAAAGAACAGTGCTAGTGGCAGGCGAACGTGTCGATGGTTGTCAGGCAACAGAAGAAGATGTCCGCAAAACGCTGACAACACCAGCAATCCGGTCCCGGCAGCCAGGCGCAGGGTTTCGACATCGAAGTTCAGGTGTGTGGGATCCATGATGTAACCGCAGTTCCAAAATGGCGGGCGCACATCGCTATGCGCGCTCGCCTTTTTCGTTTGCGTGTTCAGAAGATAAAACTGTCTTCCGTCAAGGGCTCGCAGGCGTTTCCAAAGACGGACAGCTCAGAATCGCCATAGCTTATGCGTGTGTAGGATCCATAGGTTTCGATCTGCAGGTCTTCGAAACTCAATCCGGTTTCCGAGAAATCCAGACGGTCTTCGTCTGCGTCGAAGCCAAAGATGCGATCCTGACCAGAGTTTGACTGGAAGACAAACGTGTCTGCTCCTTCACCGCCCCACATCAAATCGCGTCCGGTGCCGCCGTCCAGTATGTCCTCACCCTCGCCACCACGGATCATGTCATCGCCATCCCCGCCGGACAACGTATCGTCGCCATGACCGCCACGGACGTGATCGCGCCCCTCACCCCCGTCGATGATGTCATCCCCGTGATCGCCACGCAGAATGTCATTTCCCTCGCCGCCGGAAATGCTGTCATCACCATCGCGCCCTCGGATGAAATCGCGTCCTTCACCCCCGTCGATCTTGTCGTCGCCATGGCCACCACGCAGATGATCATTGCCGGCGCCGCCAATCAGTTGGTTGTCGCTGTGCGCCGCATCAGGTGTTTGGCGCAGGACGTTAATGAAGTCTCGACCATCGGTGCCGATCGACAGGGTCGAGCCATCCGAAAAGGTGAAGCGGCCCGTATCCAGATCACTCAGTCGGCCTTCGTAGGTCAGGCTGGCGTTGCCCAGTTCCAAAATTGTTTCCGGGCCGCCGGGTGCATCCGCATCCTCTGTCAGCGAAATCTCGGCTGCTGTGCCATCGATCGTGAAGCTTTCGTCCGATGGGTCGAAATTGGCCCAGTTGTTGTCGTCGTAAATTGCGGAAAACGCGTCAAGCAAAAGTTCGGTTGGTTCGACTTCGGAAAGCGTTGCCGCTATCGAAAAGATCGTACCGGATTCGACATGCAGGAAGGTCGCTGTGCGGGTGCCCAAAGTACCACCCGCAAATCCAATGAACTGTTGCCCGAAGGCGATGCCCGACGACAGACCAAGGCTTTCTCCATCCAGACTTGGGGTGCCATCCTCTGCACGGAAGTCCAACATCTCTTCCAATTGGTCGGGTGGCAGCAGTGTACGAGAAACAAGCAACGCGTCCATGAAGCGGATCATGTCTGAAGTGGTCGACACAGCGCCGCCAGCCGCACCAAAGTCCATCGGAACATCGGTAACGTCCGTTGTCTGACCGGGAAAAATCTCCGCATAGGACCGCAGCATACCATCTGTGTCGAACTCGGACCTCATCGAGCTGTCATCCATGCCGACGACAGAGAAGATACGGTCGGACATCACTTCTGCAAAACTGTCGCCGGTCCTTTGTTCGATCAGTTTTTGCAACAGCAGGTAGTTTGTATTTGAATACCCGTAGGCTTCACCCGGGGCAAAATCCGCAGGCTGATTTGCGACAAGGTCCAACGAACTGTCCGGCCCGAATGTCTGAGTTGGATCAGCAATGAGCAGTTCGATGAATGCCGGCAAGTCACCCTGACCCGGGATCGTGTCGAAATCGGGGATACCGGACCGATTTGCCAGCAACTCGCGCACCGTGACTTCACCAATGTTGGGAATGTCTTCAAGGCCGGTGATGTCCATCTGCTCTGCCAGGGGGGCATCGAAATCAATGGCACCTTCACCGACCAGTTGTTGCACGATCACAGATGTCATCATTTTGGTTTGCGAGCCAACTTCAAATGTGTTGTCCGTGCTGGCAGCCTCATCACCGTCACGCTCAGTCGTTCCGGCGGCATTGCGGACCGACAAACCGCCGCGCGCAATTTCAATGAGCACTGCGGGCGCATCGTTATTGTCTGCAAATTCCTTCAAGGCTTCTGCAGGGCCAGAGTTTAGGGCGTCGGGGTCAAATAGGGACATGGTGTCAATCCTGGTTGATGTCAAAATCAAGACGGACCGTGCGGCCCGTTGTGCATCACTTGGATGATTTGACTGTGCGATGCGTCCGGATTGATCGGGACGGACAAAAACAGGCGATCCGGACATCCACAACTTGGCAAAACACCTCGCGTTTGGTACCCGTCAGGCACGGTCGGCAGACACCGAGGCGTCGCTGCTCTTACCCGAGTGCTAAACCTGCCAACAACCAAAACGAAATCGCATGAAGTAGGGCGCGTTTCGTTAAGCCAGCGACCGACGAGTGTGCAATACGCCCGACTTGGATGCATCATGACCAAAACACCTGTCCCATTGCGTGTGGATGATATGACCGCTTTCACACGCGCTTTGTCCCGACAACTAGGTGACACAAGCCCCAAACATCTCACCCTGATGAACATGGTGGCCCGGTCTGCCGGTTTTCAGAATGTCCAGCACCTGCGCGCGGTGTCCGCGGCAGCAAAGCGATTGGATAATCAGACTGCGCCTACCACGATAGACGCCCGCGCGGTTGAACGTGCGCTGCATCAATTCGATGCGTTTGGGCGTCTCATTCGTTGGCCGTCCAAACGTACCACGCAAACGCTCGCACTTTGGGCGATGTGGGCCACGATGCCGGCCAATCAGACATTGGATGAGCGCGGGATGAACGTGCATCTGGCTGAGGAACATCTTTTCAGGGACCCGGCGACTTTGCGACGAATGATGATTTCATGCGGACTGTTGAACCGAGAACGGGACGGGACGAACTATTGCAGAATTGAGCAGGAGCCGCCCGCCGAAGCCAAAGCGTTGATCCGCACCCTGAGTTCCCGCCGAAAGGTGCGTGCGGAGTTGGCACCAGAACCTCAGGGTGTCTAATTACGCTGTGCCAGCGCTATGACGACGTCGGATCGACGCGATCACACGGCCACAAGCCGGGGCTCTGGCGCTTGCACCTCTGTTTCTGCTGCGTCGGGCCGTGACAGGAACAGTATTGCGGGGCTTTCAATGCCCGCGATTGCCAATTTGGACGCCATATCCCGACCATTGCAGCGCAAGACCTTTTGCTCCGGGCGCTGGGCATTGCTGACGACGGTTACCTCGACCTGATCCAGCAGGTCTGCGCGCCGAAGGCATTCGGCGATCTTGGGGGCTGCCGCCACGCCCATGTAAACGGCGACATTGCTGCGCTGGGTCAGATGCGTCACCCAGTCCGGTGTGCCGTTGCCCTCCGCGCAGCGGCCCGTGGTCAGAACCAATGTGTCACTCTTTCCACGCTCGGTCAGGAAGCCGCCAACGGCGGCAGCGGCTCCACTTGCTGCGGTCACGCCCGGCACGACCTCATATTCCAAGTCTGCAGCACGCAGGGCATCGGCTTCTTCCGCGCCGCGTGCAAATACGCCCGGATCACCGCATTTCAAGCGCACCAC
This sequence comes from Tateyamaria sp., assembly GCF_059783535.1. Lineage (NCBI taxonomy): Bacteria > Pseudomonadati > Pseudomonadota > Alphaproteobacteria > Rhodobacterales > Roseobacteraceae > Tateyamaria > Tateyamaria sp. The sequence goes on from NZ_JBYNDP010000114.1 coordinate 6,050, forward strand.
CCGTTGTCCGCGCTTGGCCGCTGCAACGATGACTGCGTTGATCTTGTCCTGTGGCCACGCATGACAGCCGGGTTCCTTGCCCACGAACACACGTTCGGCATCGCGGCGGGCCAGTTCCAGAACGCCCGGATCGACCAGACGGTCGTAAAAGATGATGTCGGCCTCTTGCAACCGTTGCACGCCGCGCATGGTGATCAGATCACGAGCGCCGGGTCCGGCGCCAACCAGCGCAACGGGGGCAGGGGCGGCGGCGGGTACGGCGCCGGTACGAATGACATCCTTGATCGTACGGGCGACAGGGCCATCACCTTGGCGTGCATGTTGGGCGCGCAACGGGCCGTTAAAGACCCAGCGCCACAGGTCACGCCGCTGCCGGGGTGCAAGACGCCGCGCAGCAAAGTCACGCAACCGACCGGCCAATGCAGCGAGATCACCCAGACGCGGATCCAGCATACGCTCAAGCGCGGTCTTGATCTGGCGTGCCAACACCGGTGCCGTGCCTTCAGTGCCGATGGCAACCACCACCGGATCGCGATCCACAATGGCAGGTGTGATCGCGTCGCAAAGATCGGGTTGATCCACCACGTTCACCAATGCGCCTGCGTCTGTCGCAATGGCATGCAGTGCTGCGTCGATCCCTGGGCAGCCAGTTCCAACAAAGACCAGCGGCGCACCGCGCATTGCATCCGCAGTGATCGGGTCCGTCCGGTGGGTGATCCGTCCTGTGTCGGCCAGCGACTGGAGTTCCACGTCCAAAGCGGGCGCGAAAACCTCGATCGCGGCCTCGGTCTTGAGCATCAGGCGGCATTTCTGGGTCGCCTGTTCACCGCCACCAAGGATGACCACCCGTCGGTCGGTCATAGTCAGGAACATGGGAAAGGTTTTCATGATGCTTTTCCTATTCTGCAGCTACGGCTGTGGGGCGGGCGGGCAGCAAGGCCGCAAGCTCAGGTTTGCAGGCACCGCAATTCGTTCCAGCGCCGGTGCAATCTCCGAGCGCTTGGACGCTTGCGGCACCATCCGCGATCGCGCGTTTCAGATCGTTCAATCCGACGCTCATACAGGCGCAAACGGTGGGGCCAGGATCAGCTTGGGCACCCGCCGTACGCCCTGCCAAAGCCGCTCCTGCCGGACTGTCCTGCCCGATGGCTGCGATGGCGTGAGGGCGCGATAGCTGGACAGGCTCGGGTGCAACAAAAAGCAGCGCAGTCAGGCACCCATCCATGTGATGGGCCATGCGTTGCGTGCCTGTCGCACCATCACTGGCGATGCTGACAGATCCGGAAAGCGGGCCGAAAAGCTGTGAAAGCATCGATTGCACATCATCAAGTGGGGTCAGCCCCGCCAATTCCGCCTGCCACCCGGTTTCGGTTCGGGCAATGGCGCAGTAGTCGCCGCAAAGCTGCATCCGCTCTGCTGACACAGCAAATCCGAACCAGCGCGCGTCAAAACGCTGTGCCGTGACACGCCCGAATTTCAATGCGGGTTGTCCAGAGACTGGATCGGTCATGCTCTGCACAACGGCGTTCACCGGCCCGCTCGCGGACAATTGGCGGGTCCAGTGCATCGGGGCAAACAGCGTACCGCGTACCACGCGGTCCGTAGGTAAAGTGCGCAGCACAGTCATATTGCTTCCATCGCTCAGAATACACAATTCGGCGGTGCCCAAGCCGACCTTGCGTGCGTCATCGGGATGGATTTCGACATAGGGTTCCGCCAGATGCGCACCCAGCCGGGGCGACTTGCCCGTGCGTGTCATCGTATGCCACTGATCGCGATTGCGCCCCGTGTTCAGATGGAACGCGCCGTCTGCAAATGCGTTCGGAGCGGTCAGGGGCAGCATGCGCGCCTTGCCGTCGGCATGGTAGAAACCTCCATCGGCAAAAAAGCGGCGTTGCCCCGTGCCAGTTTCTGGTACCGGCCACTGGACGGGCTCCAATGCGTTGTACTCGCCGTCTGTCAGGCCAGCGAGGCCACTGATATCAAAATCGCGCCCAAAGGGACGCATGGCAGCCGACAGCTGCGCATATTCCCGAAACACCGCGGCAGGGGAGGCATAGTCAAAGGCGTCCGCCCATCCCATCGCCCGTGCGACGTCGCTGATGATTTGCCAATCGGGCCGCGCCTGGCCCGGCACGGGCAGGAACGGTCGTTGACGCGAAATTCGACGTTCCGAATTGGTCACGGTTCCGCTTTTTTCGCCCCACGCGGCGGCGGGCAGCAATACGTCAGCCAGATCGCCCGTGTCCGTGCGGGCCATGATGTCCGACACAACGGTGAAGGGCACGTTGGCAATGGCATCGGCCACGCCTTGCGCATCGGGCAGGCTTACGGCGGGGTTCGTCGACATCACCCACAGGGCCTTGATGCGCCCATCGGCGCAGGCTTGAAACAGATCAACGGCTTTCAGTCCGGGGCCCGTGCACATGGTGGGGCTGGACCAGAACTGCTGTACCGCACTGCGGTGATCGGGGTTTTCGATATCCAGATGATTGGCCAGCATGTTGGCGAGGCCGCCAACCTCGCGCCCACCCATGGCATTTGGTTGGCCGGTGACCGAAAACGGCCCCATGCCTGGTCGTCCGATGCGACCCGTGGCAAGATGGCAATTCAGGATTGCGTTGACCTTGTCGGTCCCACAGGCAGATTGATTCACGCCTTGGGAGTAGATGGTGACAACCTTCTCGGTGCCCGCCCACATGGAAGAGAAAATCGCCAGATCATCCGGCGACAGGCCACTTCCGGCGGCATCCGTCGCGCGGGCCGCATCCACTGCTGGATCAAACCCATTCACATGGGCATCGACGTAAGCGCGGTTCACACGGCCTGTCGCATCCAGATGCGCCAAGAGCCCGTTGAACAGGGCCACATCGCCATCAGGTGCAATACTCAGATGCAGATCAGCCAACTGAGATGTTGCTGTACGCCTCGGATCAACATTGACGATCCGCATCTCAGGCCTTGCCTCTTTCGCAGCCGCGATGCGCTGATGCAGAACTGGGTGACACCAAGCCAGGTTCGACCCGACGAGTACGATAAGATCGGCCTGTTCCAGATCTTCATAGGTGCCGGGCACGGTATCCGCCCCAAAGGCCCGCTTGTGACCTGCAACGGACGACGCCATGCAAAGTCTTGAATTCGTGTCGATATTTGCGGAGCCGACGAAGCCTTTCATCAGCTTATTGGCGACGTAGTAATCCTCTGTCAGCAATTGGCCCGATACGTAAAACGCGACCGAGTCCGGCCCATGATCCCGAATGGCTTCTGAGAACTTGCGTGCGACCAGGGCGGTCGCCTCGTCCCAATCCGTCTTGATCCCGCCAACGGTCGGGTCAAGCAAACGTCCCTCAAGGTCAATGGTTTCTCCCAGGGCAGACCCTTTGGAACAGAGCCGCCCGAGGTTCGCGGGATGTGTCGGGTCGCCCTTGATGCTTCCATCTGGCGATGCAATGACCCCGCACCCTACGCCACAGTAAGGGCATGTGGTGCAGGTGCTCATGCCGCAGACCGCGCTTGCAGGAACGTTGTGTCCAACAGAATGCGTCCGCCTTCGACCCGGGCCGGATAGGTTGCGACCTGCCCATCGTCATTGCCCTGTACGAGGCCTGTCTCTAGCGAGATCACCCAGTTGTGCAAAGGGCAGGTCACGGCGCTGCCATGCACAATCCCTTCGGCCAGTGGCCCCTGCTTGTGCGGGCAGGCGTTGTCGAGGGCAAAGACTTCGTCGCCGGCCGTCCGGAACACCGCCACGCAGCCTGCACGTGTCTTGACCACGCGGGCCCCGCGTTGGGGAATGTCGTCGAGGGCCGCAATATCTATCCAGTCGGTCATTCTGCAGCCTCCAGAGTCAGGTTTGCAACAGGCCGGTAGATCGCCGCCTTTTTCTGTGCGTGCTCGGCCCAAGGATCCTTCTGGTAAACGGTCTGGGACAGATCGAAGCGTGCAGCGAGCCGGTCACGCTCCGCTGGATCGGCAATACGCTCGCGTATCCAATCCAGCCCCACCTTGTTCATCCACTTGTAGATGCGGTCGAGATATTTGGCGTTCTCACGATAAAGCTGTGTCATGGCTTTGATCGCGATGATGGTCTCTTCTTCAGTCTCAACATCAATCAGGCGCTCAACCTCTTTGACGTCCATGCCAGCCGCACCACCGATGCCAATCTGATACCCACTGTCTACACAGACGACACCAATGTCCTTGCACGTCGCCTCGGCGCAATTACGCGGGCAACCGGACACACCCAGTTTCAGCTTGTGCGGTGTCCACGACCCCCACAGTGCTTTTTCCAGCTTGATGCCAAGGCCCGTGGAATCCTGCGTCCCGAACCGGCAATGATCAGTGCCCACGCAGGTCTTCACCGTGCGGAGGCCTTTCGAATAGGCGTGGCCCGACACCATCCCGGCGTCGTTCAGATCGGCCCAGATGGCGGGCAAATCCTCGCCCTTCACCCCCAACAGGTCGATGCGCTGACCGCCGGTCACTTTCACCGTCGGCACGTCGTATTTGTCGGCGGCATCCGCAATCGCGCGCAGCTCATCCGGCGTGGTGATCCCACCCCACATGCGCGGCACGACACTGAATGTCCCGTCTTTCTGGATGTTCGCGTGTTTGCGCTCGTTGATGAAGCGCGATTGCGGGTCGTCCAGATACTCAAGCGGCCAATCGGCAATCAGATAGTAGTTCAGGGCAGGGCGGCACACGTGGCAGCCATCGCGCGTCTTCCAGCCACACTCCTGCCAGACGGCATCCATGGACTTGAGTTCCTGGCTCTTGATCATCCGCCGCACGTCTTCATGCGTCAGATCAGTGCATCCGCAGATTGATTGCGCCGCAGGCATGACGAAATCATCGCCCAGCGTGACGGCCAGAACCTGTTCCACCAACCCCGTGCAGGTCCCGCAGGACGCTGACGCCTTGGTTACGGCTTTGATCGCGGTCAGGTCGGTCGCGCCGCCCTCAATCGCGTCCACGATGGTGCCTTTGCAAATGCCGTTGCAGCCACAGATTTCCGCATCACGCGGTAAGGCTGCAACGGCTGCTAA
>NZ_JBYNDP010000115.1:0-2138 GCF_059783535.1 Tateyamaria sp.
AGCTGCCCGTCCTCGACAATGGGCACGTGACCAATGCGCCGCTCCATCATCATATGCAGCACATCCATACCCAACGCGCTTGGCGGCAGGGCCAAGGGATCACGCGTCATGATCGTCGACACGGACTGACCCGGATCCGCACCGCCGGCAACAACCTTGGCATTCATGTCGCGCACCGTGACTATCCCCTGAAAACACTCCGGCCCTGCGACACAGATGGATGAGATATGGTGCCGCGCCATCTGTTCGGCTGCTGCCCGGATTGTATCGCTGGGCAAACATGTGACCGGATCACGGGTCATCAGCTGGTTTACAGGCAGTACGGTCAAATCCTTGGCGTCCACCCGCGCAGGGTGACGACGATCAAAGAAGCGTGCCACCTTGGGATGCTCACTGATCAATTCGTGCAGCACCTGGGCTGGCACAAGGATGAGCGTTGTCTGACCAACGGCGACAGCCATGCGCTGTGATGGGCCGCCCCGCAGCAACGCGCGTTCTCCAAACGAATTGCGCGGACCCAGAAGGGACAATTGCACATCTGTCTCATCCGTGACCTCAACCTCGCCCGCAACGATGACATAGAGGTATTGGATGTCATCCCCGACCCGAAACACCGGCGCAGCATCGCCAAATGCTTCGGTTGTGCACTGACTAACCAGTGTTTCCAGATCATCCGCGCTGAGCGCGTCATACGGATGGACCGAAGCCAGGAATTGCGCGTGTTCAGTCTCAAGCGGCATCACATCACCCTGGAGAGGACAAAAACCTGCCCACGAGGATCGCGGACAGGTTCAGGATCAAAGGGCGCATCGCAGGGAAGAGAGACTGCGATACGCCCGAGGGCCTTAGTGGTCCGCTGCTGCGGCACCCGCTCCACGCGGGATACGCACGCTTTCCACCAGGTCCTTGATCTCTTGCGGGGTTTCCTTGGTCATACCCGACACCACATAGGCGGTCGCGAAGTTGACCATGGCGCCAATCGCGCCGAACGATGTCGACTTGATCGGTCCCAAGAGTGGGTCAGCATCCGTGAACGAATTGGTGTCCGGGATAAAGAACCAGCCCTTGTGCAGGAAGATGTACAGCAAGGTCACAACCAGACCGGCCAACATGCCCGCAACCGCGCCCACATTGTTGATGCGGGTCGAGAAGATACCCATCATCAGCGCAGGGAAGATCGAGGCCGCCGCCAGACCAAAGGCCAGCGCCACCGTCTGGGCCGCAAAGCCCGGCGGGTTCAGACCCAGGATCACAGCCACCACAATCGCCGCCGCCATCGAAATACGGGCCGCAAGCAGCTCGGATTTCTCCGACATGTTGGGCGTCAACTGACCTTTGAGAAGGTCATGGCTGACCGCCGACGAGATCGCCAGAAGCAGACCCGCCGCTGTGGACAGGGCCGCCGCAAGGCCACCCGCCGCCACAAGGCCGATCACCCAACCCGGAAGGGACGCGATCTCGGGGTTCGCCAGCACCAGGATGTCGCGGTTGAACTTGGTCAGCTCGTTGCCGACCCATCCATTCTCAGCCGCTTTCGCTTGCAGATCAGCATTGGCATCGTTGTAGTACTGGATCATGCCGTCGCCATTCTTGTCTTCCCAATCCAGAAGACCCGTTTGCTGCCATGTCGCCATCCACGCATATTCCGGATCGTTGTCGATTTGCTCGACACTCACCGCAGCATTGTCGATCCCATTGGGCCACATCAGTTCCGAAATGTTCAGGCGTGCCATGGCACCCACGGCAGGGGCCGTCAGATAGAGCAGAGCAATGAACACCAAGGTCCAACCAGCAGACCAGCGCGCATCCGACACCTTGGGCACGGTGAAGAAGCGCATGATCACGTGCGGCAGACCAGCAGTACCGATCATCAGCGACAGAGTGAACAACACCATGTTTAGGGTCGATCCATGGGCTGCAGTGTACTCGGCAAAGCCTAGGTCAGTCACGATCTGGTCCAGCTTCGCCAGCAGTGGCTCACCGCTTTCGGTCGAGCCAAACAGTCCCAATGCCGGAATCGGGTTGCCCGTCAGTTGCAGCGAGATGAAGACTGCCGGGATGGTGTAAGCGGTGATCAGCACGCAGTACTGTGCCACCTGCGTGTAGGTCACACCCTTCATGCCGCCAAACACGGCATA
>NZ_JBYNDP010000115.1:2238-11066 GCF_059783535.1 Tateyamaria sp.
GCCATCGAGATGAAAGAGGCCGCCGACATCCAGTCGGCCGCAGTCGCCATACCGTTGGTGACAGGGTGCACGCCGCGACCGGCAGCGTAGAATTCGCTGGTCGAACCCGCACGGGCCCAGACAGCGATGCCGATGTAGAGCGCAAAAGACGCGCCCACAAACAGCAGGTTAAGGGTAAACTGGTCCATCTCTCTTACTCCTCGTCCACGCCGTATTGCTTGTCGAGCTTGTTCATCCGCCAGGCGTAGAAAAAGATCAGCGCAAGGAAGACCAGGATCGATCCCTGCTGCGCGAACCAAAAGCCCAGGTCAGTGCCACCCACTGAAATCCCGCTCAGCGCGGGGCGCAGGATGATGCCAAAGCCAAAGGACACGAGTGCCCAAATGACCAGTGAGATCAAAATCATGCGGACGTTGGCCGCCCAGTAGCCCTTGTCCGCTTCGGACGCTCGGGCAATGTTTGTGGTTTCTTCCGCCATGGCGGCTCCTCCTTTGGTTTCAGTGCGGGACCGCGCGTGGCCCCGTTGGTCGGTGCAGTCCGCCAGCCAAGCCGGTTGCTGCGTGTTTCCTCCACTCTGCGCACCGTTGACCGTCCGTGCTTTGATACAGGTCATAGGCGGTGCAACACGGTCCCGGACAAGCCGGGACCACCCCATCCCCCACGCACACGGGGGACAGGCGCGGCCAAACACGTGCCGCGTGATAGATTTGTCAGGACACGCCGGTTGTTAGGTGGCGGCGTCCTTCACCATCCCCGACAGGGTCGCCGCGATCGCGTCGATCTCTCCCATCGCGTCGAGGGATTGCAGCACGCCCTTGGCATGGAAATAGCCAATGAGCGGCGAGGTCTTTTTGTAGTATTCCATCAGCCGCAGCTTCAGGCTTTCGGCATTGTCATCCGCCCGAACCGGCTGCCCGGCTGCGCGCGCTTGCTCCGCTCGGCCAACAATCCGGTCCACAAGGATCTCGTCATCAACCTGCAACTCGATCACCGCATCCAGCGTGTGCCCAGTTCTGTCCAGCAGCGCGCCAAGTGCGTCGGCCTGTGCCAAGGTCCGGGGGAAACCATCAAAGATAAATCCGGTCGCATCGCTGCCAGTCAACTTCTCTTCGATCAGGCCGATGACGATCTCATCAGTCACAAGCTCCCCACGCGCCATAACCTCGGCCACGCGATTGCCCATCTCGGACCCCGACGATTTGGCCGCGCGCAGCATGTCGCCGGTCGACAGCTGCACCATGCCGTGTGCGTCGACCAACCGCTGCGCCTGCGTTCCCTTGCCCGCACCGGGAGGTCCAAGCAGGATCACGTTCACAGGACGGGTCTGCGTGTGTACGGTTGCACCGTCCATCAGTCGTCACTCCGGTTCATACGGTTTGCGATCAAGTCATCGACAACCGATGGATCGGCCAAAGTTGACGTATCACCGAGTGAGCCAAAATCATCCTCGGCAATCTTGCGCAGGATACGGCGCATGATCTTGCCCGAGCGTGTCTTGGGCAGACCCGGCGCCCACTGGATCAGGTCGGGCTTGGCAATCGGGCCAATCTCGGTCCGCACCCAGGTTTCCAACTCCTTGCGCAGCGCGTCGCTGGGTTCCTCACCGTTCATCAGGGTGACATAGGCATAGATGCCCTGCCCCTTCACCTCGTGCGGATAGCCTACGACTGCGCTTTCAGCGACCTTGGCATGCGCCACCAGTGCACTCTCCACTTCGGCGGTCCCCATGCGGTGGCCGGATACGTTGATCACGTCATCGACGCGACCGGTGATCCAATAGTCACCATCGTCATCACGGCGACAGCCATCGCCCGAGAAATAGTAGCCTTTGTAGTCACCGAAATACGTCTTCTCGAACCGCTCATGGTCACCCCACACGGTGCGCATCTGACCGGGCCAACTGTCCTTGATGCACAGGACCCCTTCGATCCCATTTCCATCCAGCTCGACCCCGCTTTGCGGATCGAGAACCACAGGCTGCACACCAAAGAATGGCTGCTGTGCCGATCCGGGCTTCAGGTCGGTCGCACCCGGCAGCGGTGTTAGCATGTGACCGCCGGTTTCGGTCTGCCAGAAGGTGTCGACGATGGGGCACGCGCCCTTGCCGACGACCTCGTGATACCAGGTCCAGGCTTCGGGGTTGATCGGCTCACCGACCGAGCCAAGCAGGCGCAAGGACGACAGATCGTATTTCTCAACCCACTCATTCCCGGCACCCATCAAGGCGCGGATGGCGGTCGGAGCCGTGTAGAACTGCGTGACCTTGTGGCGTTCGCACACGTCCCAGAACCGGCCCGCATCGGGGAAGGTGGGCACGCCTTCGAACATGATGGTGGTCGCACCATTCGCCAGTGGGCCATAGACGATGTAGCTGTGGCCCGTGACCCAACCGACATCGGCCGTGCACCAGAACACGTCACCTTCGTGATAGTCGAAGGTGTACTGATGGGTCATCGCCGCATAGGTCAGATAGCCACCAGTCGTGTGCACAACACCCTTCGGCTGACCGGTCGAGCCAGAGGTATACAGAATGAACAACGGATCCTCGGCACCCATCTCGGCAGGCGCGGAATAGTCAGACGCTTCCAGCGCCATCTCGTTGTAGTCATAATCGCGGTCGGTCCAGGTTGTCTGGCCACCGGTCCGCTTCACCACCAGGCACTTCACGCTGTCCTTGCAGTGCAACAGTGCGGCATCCGTGTTCGACTTCAGCGGCGTCTCTCGTCCGCCTCGGGGCGCGTAGTCGGCGGTGATGACAACCTTGGCGTCACAACCGTTGATCCGCGCCCCGAGGGCGTCCGGGGAGAATCCGGCAAACACGATGGAGTGGATGGCACCGATGCGGGCGCAGGCCAGCATCGCATAAGCGGCTTCCGGGATCATGGGGAGGTAAATGACAACCCGGTCGCCGTTTCGCACCCCAAGCTCTTCGAGGATGTTTGCCATCTTGCAAACAGACCTGTGCAGGTCGCGATAAGTGATGTGTTTCGGTTCGACCTTGGACGTATCATCCGGTTCCCAGATGATGGCCGTCTGATCGCCACGTGTCTCAAGATGCCGGTCGATGCAGTTGGCCGCCACGTTCAGCGTGCCATCTTCGAACCAGCGAATGTCGATATTCCCAGGCTCAAACGACGTGTTCTTCACCGTCGTATAGGGCTTGATCCAGTCCAGCCGCTTGCCCTGTTCCCCCCAGAAGGTTTCGGGGTCAGCGACAGACGCGGCATACATCTTGGCATAGCCTTCGGCGTCCAGATGGGCGCGGGCCTTCGTCTCATCGGACGGCGGAAAAACGGCCGAGTTCGGCGTGTTTTGAATATTCATGGGTCTCCTCCGGTTTGGGGTCAGATCCGCTTTTCATCGGCTTCTTCACCCGGGGCGTGCATCACTCGCCTGTTGAGGGTGACCATACACGGTTTTGTAAAATCGTGCTTTGTGCACTGGTCTTGAACAGTTTTTTTGTAAAGGAATATTCTGATACGCAGAGCTCTTTGTAAACTTTTTTAAATCGAGTCCGATTTTTCCATGTTTTTCTGCGGCATAGCATTTTCCCGTAAAAATAGAACGGTATCCGTTTGTATACTGTTAGCGTAAGACAAGTTGACACCGTAGCCTGTGACAAATTGTCAACCAACGCCGACATACGGAGACATACCCAGAATCACGGAGGCCGTAGAGGCCCGACTCGGTGCTACGCGCTGGCAGACAAAGCGTCGGTTTCCTGCTCGGCTGTCGGCAACCAAATCTCGAAACAGGCACCACCGTCCTGGCGGTTGTGCGCACTGATCAGTCCCCCGGCCCGCTGGATCAATGTCTGCGAGATTGACAGGCCCAACCCAGTGCCCTCGGCCTGCTTGGTGGTGTAGAACGGCGCAAAGACGTCATCGACCTTGTCCGTTGCTATGCCTGGACCGGTATCTGACACAGTTACGCAGACGCCGGATATGCCATCACGCTCAACGTCCATGGTCTGTAGCCTCAGCACCCCTTCAGACCCCATGGCCTGCACCGCGTTCATGATCAGGTTGATCAGCACTTGCTGCAATTCACCAGGATCAATGCGCACGTCGTTCACAGCATCAAACTGCGTTTCCACTTCGATATCGGATTGCGAGATCACGTGATTGACCAGAACCAGACAGTCGTTCACCACCGGCTCCAGCGGCACGGTTTGTTCCAGATCTGCAAACTCACCCGGTCGCGCAAATTGGAGCAGTTTGCCAACAATGGTCTGGATGCGGGCAATCTGGCGATCGACCAGCCCCAGCTCGGTCCGGATGGCGACACCGTCTTCCCCAAGGCTCTCTCGGATCACATCCATGTTGCCCTGGATAACAGCCACCGGGTTGTTGATCTCGTGCGCGACACCTGCAGTGATCTCACCAATCGAGGCGAGCTTTTCACTCATCACCAGCTGTCGAAACGTCTCTTCCAGTTTTTCATTGGCGCTTTGTAGCTGGGCCGTGCGCCTTTCGACGCGCACGTTCAACTCGTCATTCAGTGTGCGTAGTTCCTGGTCTCGCTCCTGCAACTGGTCCAGCAGGTCATCAAGGTGGCCAGCGACTTCGCCAATCTCGCCTGTGCCCCCCTCTTCGCCATTGCGCGCTGACAGGTTGCCCCGCTGCACCAGAAACATGGTGTGGGTCATCCGTTCAAGCGGCGCAAAGATGCCCTTCGCCAACCGCAAGAACACTGGCGCCGACAACAACAGCACGGCAATGAAAGCGGCGAGAATCGCAAGGAATGCATTGCGCTTGGCGACGGTAAACGGCTCTTCCAGAAATCCGACATAAAGCATGCCGACATAGTCCCCGAAACTGTCGGTCAGCGGCAGGTAGCCTGAGATGTACCAGTCGTTGACGACAAAGGCCCGATCCAACCATGTCTGCCCCTCGCCCAGCACCTTGCCCCGCACCGCCGCCGACACGCGGGTGCCAAGCGCGCGCACATCCTCGAACAGGCGGACGTTGGTGGACACGCGCACGTCCTCCAGAAACAGCGTCGCCGTCCCCTGCCGCGCTCCACCACCCGCGGCGTCCTGATACACCAGCGCGTTGATCGTATCGATGAAGCCAAGGTTGCGGTTCAACAGGATACCGCCCACCAGCACCCCATCACGCCCGGGTAAGGTCACAGGAGTGGCCGAATGGATCACCATGCCGCGATCCTCCACCGTACGATCCGTCGGCACGGCGGCTTCTGTATCAATCAGCGGCAGACGCGCACGCTCCGCAAGATCGGGCGAGATCGCGGCCAACATCTCTCCGTCAAAAATATCGATCTCCGTGCGCCCCTGCCCTTGCGCCGCACTTTGAATGACAGGCCAGACATCCGTCATGTTGGCGCGCGGCAAGAAGTACAGAAAATCCAGACCAAGCGTCGCACGCTTTTCATCAAAGAATGCATCGCGTCCCGATGGGGCCGTTTGTGCAAACTCAACCGACCCGGCAACAGCCTGCAACTCGTCCCCTGTCTGGACCATCAGCCGCGACAGGTATTGTTCAGCAATCCGCAGATCACTTTCCACATTGGCGATCAGCACCTCGTCGTAATCCGCCGTCCACCGCGTCATGCCAAGGAACAGCAGAAGCGGCATCAGCACGACCATCGGCGCAAGGGCTAGGATCAACAGACGGAAACGAACGGAGTTCATAGGTCCACGCTAGCGCAGCGGGTTGTTTTCCGCAAAGCTCCGGAAAAAGGCGAGGTAAGCACGATCCGCATCGCGCGGCGGCTCTTTCCCCGCCGACCAGGACCGCCACTCCTTTTCCACGTGGTAGATGTCATAGCCCGGATAGCGCAGGCGCGCCGTCTCGTAGGTTTCGGTGCGCAGTGCTGGGCCCGCGGCCTCAAGCCATGCTGGCCGGGGCTTCAGGTCCTCCGTCGTATTGGTCATCCGTGCCTTGCGTCCGATCTTGGAAAAGGACAGCTCGCGCTCCGTCTCTGCCGTCCCTGCCCCATCCTTGCGCCACCACTTGAGCTCGATGTGCGTGACCCGTCGCCCGGTCTTCACAGGCTCGATCTCGACCACGTAGTCCGACAGCATGTTCACCTCGGCCACCGCCGGCTCAATCGCCCGCAGCTTCAGGTTCGACCAAGAAGTCAGCTTGCCCTTGGGCACGCCCAGCACCCCGCGCAGATCATCCAGCGCAAATTTCTCCGACGACCGGTAGCGCAGGTTCCCCCGCTTCTGGATCATCTCATAGAGGGTCAGCGCATATTTGGAGCTCAGCGCAAACATCACTTCACGCTGAAGCCGGGCAAAAACAGTCGAGTCCTTGATGATCTTCCGCAGTCGCTGTGGGATCTCGTATTCGAGAACCCCGTCCCGCCGCGTCGTCTCGATATTGCCGCCCAGGAGTTGCACCCGCTCGATGGCATCCTCGCCCTCATGCGTGACCTTCACCTTGACGATGGCAGACATCAATCGCTCGACCGACTCCCCTACCCTATCATTGGAATTGTGGGATCCGCGCAAATCGGATTTCGAGATCACATGCGTCACCGGCTTCTCAATCGCGTCCCATGCATTCTCCAGAAGCTGGTTGTAGATGCGCCTGTCGGCCAGCGTCAGCGGCGTAACCTCGACCAGATCCACCAACTCGCCCGGCTTCACCAGGCTTTGTGCATTTGGCCGGGCGTCAATGGTCCGGTAGGATTGGGTTGGGCGTTGCGCCATGCTGCTCTTCTCTTACCTCTGACGGGCAGTGTGACGTAAGAATAACAGTCCGCACCCGGTGCGTCCATGAAAACGGATGCACCCAATTTGTAAGGTTAAACGAGCAGAAGGGAATCAGACCGTTGCCCAAGTGATTCGAAATACACCCAAAAATCAAAGGGCTGAGTCGCTTCCCAATCTCACCCAAAAGGTAAGAGTTAAGACCCACCCGATACGTAAGTTTTGCGACCCCATGATGTAGGAATTCCCGCCCCAAGACGTAAGCCGAAACACCCCGGTTTGTAAGGTTTGGGTTCTCTTTCCTCATAAATTTCAATCTGTTGCCCCGCCAGAACACTGAACACTATGAATATTGAATAGAGGGGTGTCTTTTAGTGGGGGTTTTGGAAGTACCCCTTGGCAACGGCCAGGTCGAAACTGCCAATCGCATACATAGTGGGTTCTGTTGCCGCACAGATGCGCTAAACTTCCGAACAGAGGACAACGGCACGATGAATTCCAATCATTGAGGCCAAGTCCGCTAGTTTCCGCTTTTTTCCGCTCCACCCGTGAAAGTTTGCACTTGAGGCAAACGCCCACACCCGTCATGATTCGGACCAAAGCCCCCATAAGAGGTTCATAATGGAGCAGTCCGCCCTACCCCCGGTCTCCCTTGAGGAGCTGGACAAACTTGCCACCCGCGCCTCGACCGTCATCGACCGTCTGCGCGATCGGCTTTACGCGCCCGGGGCTCAGAAAACGCTAGACCTGCGGTTCAACGTCAAACGCGCCGCAGACATGGTGGGCCGCAGCGACAAGTTGATCCGCGATGCCGAGGCGGATGGTCGTCTTCCCATGCCTGAGAAAGACACTAACACGGGGCGTCGCACTGGATATTCACTGGCCGACGTCAACCGGATGCGGCAGGTGTTCGGCACCCTGCCCCACCGGGCCGAAAGTGACCCGGCGATGGTGCTGGCGATCCAGAACTTCAAAGGCGGCGTGGGGAAATCCACTATGGTCTGCCACTTCGCCCAGCACCTCGCCCTGCAAGGCTACCGCGTCTGTGTCGTGGATTGTGACAGCCAGGCCAGCACCACCTCCGTGTTTGGCCTCAACCCCGACGTCGATGTCGATGAGGAGGAGGACACGCTCTACCCCTTCTTCCGTCACGGCGGTCCGCAGGACCTGTCCTACGCGCTGCGCGCCACGTATTGGCCCAATATCGCGCTAATCCCGGCCAACCTCGGTCTCTATGACGCCGAATACGAATTCGCGGCCCGCATGGCGCGGGAGCAGGTGTTTGTGCTGGACCGTCTTCGCAACGGTTTAGAGACGATTAAGGACCGGTTCGATGTTATCCTGCTGGACCCGCCCCCTGCCCTCGGCATGCTATCCCTCTCGGTGCTGCGCGCGGCAGATGCGCTGGTGATCCCTGCCCCGCCCAACAACATCGATTTCGGCTCCACCGCGCACTTTCTGAAGATGCTGGGCGCAACACTGAACGAACTCGCCCGCCACGGGGGTACGCGCGATTATGCCTTCGTTAAGATCCTCGCAACCAAGATGAATGACTCGAAATCGGCGCATATGGCGATCAAACGGATGATGGACGCGGTCTTCCCCATGGACATGTTGCAATCGGTGCTCAAGGACAGCGCCGAAATCGACAATGCCGCGGCGAACCTGTCCACCGTCTACGAACTGACCGGCCCGGCCACCCGGACCGAGACGCACAAACGCTGCCGCGCCTATCTGGATGCCGTCTGCCGCGAGATCGAGGTGCTGATCCGCAAGACCTGGCCAAGCCATCACGCGCAACTGCGCAAGGAGGGACTGCTATGACCCGCAAGCACGATGCAATCTTTGACGATGTCCTGAGCGATCTGGAGGCCGCGCCTGATGCGTCCGACCGCGCTGGCGCCCGCTTCCTGAAACGCACCACTGCGATCAGCGACCGCCTGGCCGGAGAGGTCGAGGAAAAGACCCTGCGCTGGGTCGATCCGGCCCGTTGCCGCATGTGGGACCGGCACAACCGGGACTACGCGTTGCTGACCGAAGATAACTGCCGCGACCTGATCGATGGAATCCGCTCTCAGGGTCAGCAGGAGTTTCCGGCCATCGTGCGGCCCGTGGACGATGAGGAGTACGACTTCGAAGTGATCTGCGG
>NZ_JBYNDP010000116.1:0-11029 GCF_059783535.1 Tateyamaria sp.
CGAAATGGGCGCCGCTTTCGATGGCGATGGTCTTGTGGATGATGTCGCCTTCGACCCGTGCGGTCGACGTCAGGCGTACCTTCAGGCCACGGACGCGGCCGACGATGCGGCCGTTGATGACGACGTCGTCTGCGACGACTTCACCCTTGATCGTGGCGCTTTCACCGATGGTCAGCAGGTGGGCGCGAATGTCGCCTTCCACTGTGCCTTCGACCTGGATGTCGCCGGTGGTTTTCATGTTGCCCGTGATGTGCAGGTCGGCTGACAGAAGCGAGGCGGGTGGTTTCGCCTTTGGCGCGCTGGCCTTGAATTCGCTTTGCTGTTTGGGCGCTGCGGGGGCAGGGGCGGCCGGTGCCGCTTTTTTCTCCGCATCGCTGCCGGGTGCGGGATCGTTGATTTTGCTCTTAGAAAACATCGTTGGCTGCCTTGATATAGATCATCGGGTTAACGGCTTTTCCGCCGACGCGGACTTCGTAGTGCAAGTGCACACCGGTCACCCGTCCAGATGCTCCCATATCACCAATCCGATCCCCGCGCGAGACCTTTTGACCAACTTTCACACGCAGTTTTGAAAGGTGCGCGTAGCGGGTCTCAATCCCGAATTCATGTTGAATTTTGACAAGTCGGCCATAGCCCGATTGCCAGCCTGCGTGGGTCACCACACCATCCGCCGTGGCATAGAGCGGAGTGCCGACTGATGCGGCGAAATCCACGCCCCTGTGCATGCGCCGACCGCCTGTTTTCGGGTCACGGCGGAAGCCAAAGCCCGAGGTGAAACGGAACGCATCTTTGACCGGCGTGGCGAAGGGCGCCTTTTGCGCAGCGATCCGGTAGAGGTTCAGTGTGTCCATCTGGTTCAGCAGGCGATTTGCGCGCAGTGTGTCGGGGCTGGGCTCTTCGCCTCGGGTCGAGAAGGACAGGGGGGTAAGAGGGCCGCCCTGGCCAGAGTATCCGCGCCGGACCTGTTCGATGATCCGGTCGGTGGGCATGCCTGCGGAGCGGAACATCTTGTCCAGCGGTGCGACCGAGACGGTCATCGCTTCTTCCAACTGGCGGAAAATCTGGTCGTTCTGTTCGCGCATCAGCGCGATTTCGGTTGCCATTTCGTCGGCGGCAAGCAGCGCATCCTGCGCGTCCTGTTCGATCTTGTCGCGTTCCGCAGCCGTTTTGGCCAGCGCCTCAGCCACAAAATCCATGGGTGCCCCACCACCATTTGCGGCCAGCGCCGTGCCCGCGCCACCGGTCTCGACCTGGTCTTGTAGTGTGGCCAGCTGTTCGCGTGCTGTTTCGCGGTCCTTCATGGTGCCGCGCAGTGTCGCCTGGATGACTTCGATCCCGGTTTCCAGTTCGCGGCGCCGTGTCTCGGACGTCAGAAGTTCGGATTGCATGACGGAGATCTGTTGAAGGGCGGCGTTGAAGCGGTTTTGAGCGGCCAGCGCTTCTTCGGCGCGGGCGTCACGTTGACCGGCCAGATCGTTCAGGCGGGCCTGGTATGTGGTTTGGTCACGTTTGGCCTGTTCGCGGAAGTTGCCGGAGCCGATGCTGTCCATGAGCAGGATGGCCGTTGCCACGATGGCCCATGCCACAACAAAAGAACTGCCCGCGAAAGCGAGCAGTTGTGTGCCGGGGCGAAGCCGGATGAATCGTGTGTCATTGTCCGATTTGAGAAAGACGCGACGCTCGGGAAAAAACTTTTCCAGAAGTCCGTGCCACTTGATGCCGAGGCGTGTCCGCAAAACGCTCGTCCCTTTAGTTCCCATCCCACAACGGCGTTCATATCCCCAAACACGACGCCCTAACGCCTGTGCATAAAGTCACACCGCTTTGGCGGCAAGTCTCACACTACGTTCTGTGCAAAACCGGTGCTGAAATGTATCAAATTGGCGGAAAACCGCGCATGATATCCATACGGATCAGTCCGTTACCGCCAGCGGCCAGTAGAAGTCGGGGGGCAGTCCGGCCTCTGCCCGTTTCTCTTCGTTGAAGGGTGGTTTGAGCGGGCTGTGGAAGTAGCGTTGCACCAGATTGTGGAACGCCTCCTTGGGGTCGATGTTGTCGCGCCCGCACAGGAAGTGGAACCATTTTGAGCCGTAAGCGACATGAGCCACCTCTTCGGAATAGATGGTTTCGAGGGCGGCAACGGCACTGTCGAGTTTCGCTGTGCGGAAGATATCGATCATGCCCGGTGTCACGTCGAGACCGCGGGCTTCGAGCACCATGGGGACTACGGCCAGACGCCCCATGAAATCCTCTGCCGTGTCTTCGGCGGCGCGCCACATGCCCGCATGGGCGGGAAGAGCGCCATAATAGCTGCCCAGCTCTTCGAGGCAGTCGCACATCAGGTTGAAGTGTTTGGATTCTTCGTCCGCCGCCTTCACCCAGTCGTCGTAGAATCCCATGGGCATGGGCACATGGGTGAAGCGGGCGATGATGTCCCAGTGCAGGTCGACGGCGTTGAGTTCGATATGGGCCACCGCGTGCAGCAGCGCGATGCGCCCCTGGGGGCTGCCGGGGCGGCGGCGCGGTACGTCACGGGGGCTGAGCAGTTCGGGCATTGATGGCCGTGCAGGGTGCGTGGGCGGGGAAGCCGTGCCGATGTCGGGTGTTTGCCCGTCGGCCCGTGCGGCTTTCCATTCGGCGGCCAACTGGCGGGACAGGGCTGTCTTTTCCCGGCCGTCTGCCGTGCGCAGCACCGCGTCGGCCATCTGCGCCAGCGGCATCATAGTGAGACAGCGAGCAGCGCTGCCCGCATTCCAGTATCGATATTTTTCAGCCTTGGCATCTGTTCCGGTCCCAGTGGTTCTGGTGTGGATGTATCACGCGCTGGCGAAGTTTCGGCTGCGCGAGCTCTGCGGTGGTATCCACGGATTGACCAGATGCTGCAAGTGGGATCGGGAGCAACGGGGAGGCGGTGAATGCGAAGTCAGAGCCCAAATTGCTTGATGCTGCGGCTGGCACGAATGTCGGCTTCTTAGGCTTTGGCAGACGGCTTTTCGGCAACATACTCCAATGCAAATGCGGCTCGTCGTTGAATCTGAGCGTCAGCGGATTTGGCGTCTTTTCGAAGTTCAGCAATAAAGGCTTCATTCTCAATCTTCGGGATAAGTTGGCAAAACCGCCGAAACTCTCGTAGCGCGCCGTTGCGAACGCGACGAAGGATCGTTTGACGAAGAACGTCCTTCTCTTCATCAATCAAATCCAGAGGTTTGAGCAACTTCAGTAGGTTCTCTTTCTCGTAGCCTGACCGAAAGTAGATCGGGTCAACAGACAGAAAATCAAAGACAAATTGTCTAATCTGTGTGTCGTCCGATAGCCCTTTGACACTGATCTCGTCCATGTAGCCGTCAATGATCTCGTCCATGTAGCCGTCAATCTCTGATCGAAATCCATGAAAATCAGCGCACGCATCTTCCCACCTGCGTCTATGAGCGTCAGAGCGGTCTCTGTCTTTAAAAGTTGAGTGAATACGTTCGTTGAGTTCATTCAACTTGTCCCGATGGCGGGCAATTTGAGATTTGAAATCTGACATAGCCCTACCGTAGCTGACGTTGCCAACGGAGCAAAAGCGGACATCCGAGCCGCTTTGCTAATCGGCAGCAAAGTCCCGCAAAGCAACCACTCTCAACGCGTGACGCAACGACGTGCGTCCTCTCTGTGTCAGCGGCGTTTGCCAGCCGGAGTGTCGAAACACTCCGGCGGATGTCACACCGTCAAAGCGCCTTGACCGCCGCCAGCACCGCTTCGGCGTGGCCCGGCACTTTTACCTTGGGCCAGGTCATCGCGACGTTTCCGGCAGCGTCGATCAGGTAGGTTGTGCGTTCGATGCCCATGTACTTCTTGCCGTACATGTTCTTTTCCTTCCAAACGCCATAGTCCTCGCAGACCGAGCCGTTTTCGTCCGACAAAAGCCCGACGGTCAGCTCGCGTTTCTTGGCGAACTTTGCGTGACTGGCGACGCTGTCCTTGGAGATGCCAAAAATCTTGGCGCCTGCCGCTTCGAACTCGGGCAGGTTTTCGGAAAAGGCGATGGATTCCTTGGTGCAGCCTGGCGTGTCATCGCGCGGGTAGAAATAAAGTACGATTGGACCGCCTTGCATCGCCGACAAGGTCACATCATTTCCATCACTGTCAGGCAGGGTGAAGTCAGGGGCGGGGGAGGCGATATCGAGCATGTTTCGGCCTTTTCATAAGACTTGGGAAAGTTGTGACTGGCATGATAGGGCTGGGCGGACAAGAATAAAGACATGAGCAGTGAAGACCCGACCCCCGAGCCGCCCGCGCGGCGCCAAAAAAGTCTGTGGCGTCGCCTTGGACTGGGGAGCCTGTTTTTCAGCCTTTTCTTTGCCACCATTCTGGGCGCGGCCATTTATGTTCTGATCGGGCGCCCGGTTGCGGCACCGGATTGGCTGCGCGACCGGATCGAGGTGCGTGCCGGGGAAGCATTGGGCGCGGCTTCGCTGCGCTTTGACGCGCTCGACCTTGTTGTCGAGGACAGCAGCAAGCCGCGGGTCCGCATGAGCAATGTTCAGGTTTTGAACTCTGCTGGTGTTGAGATTGTGGGCTTTTCCGAAATGCGGATCGGATTGTCCGTAACCGATCTGGTGCAGGGGGAGTTTCGCCCAACGGACATCAGCGTGTCCGGTGTCTTTGCCAGTATGCGGCGCGAGATTGATGGATCGGTCATTCTGTCCGGCGGTCTGGACCTGACCGGACCCACGCAGCGGGCAGCCAACCTGGCCATGCTGATCGAGAGCGTTGATGAACTGCTGACCTTGCCGGGCCTGTCTGCCCTGACCTCGGGCGACATTCAGGCGCTGACCCTGCGGGTCGAGGATGTGCGGTCCTCCCGCGCGTGGACGGTTGATGGGGGTCGTATGCGCCTGTCGCGCAACGGCGAGGCGGTACGCATTACGTCGGACCTTGCCCTGCTGAGCGGCGGCGAGGGCGTGGCGACGCTGGAGGCCAATTACGAGGGGCAGGTGGGGCAGTCATCGGCCACCTTTGGCGTTCTGGTCAGCGATGTCGATGCCGGAGATATTGCCGTTCTTGCGCCGGCCTTTGAATGGCTTGACGTTGTGCGTGCCCCGATATCGGGTGCCGTGCGTGGCGGCGTGGGCGCGGATGGTGCGCTGGCCCCGCTGAATGTGTCGCTGAATATTGGCGCGGGTGTTATTCAACCCACTGACGCAACACGGCCGGTGCCGTTCCAGTCGGCGCGCAGTTACTTCAGCTATGATCCCGGTGACACCGTTCTGACCTTCAACGAGTTGTCCGTCGAAAGCGCTTGGATCACGGCACAGATCGACGGTCAGGCGGTTTTGGGGTTGGATGATCAGGGTGGTCTTGATGATCTTGTCGGCCAGTTTAGTGCTACATCGTTAAGTGCAAATCCCGATAACCTGTATCCCGAACCGATCGAGATGCAGGCCGCACAGCTGGATTTCCGTTTGCGCCTTGATCCCTTTCAGCTGGATATCGGACAGGCCTTGTTTCAGGACCATGGGCAAAACCTGATTGCGCAGGGGTCATTGTTGGCTGCCCCGGATGGATGGAGCTATGAGCTGGACGCGCAGGTGGCGGGCATGATGCCTGAACGCTTGTTGGAGATCTGGCCGGATCGCTATGCCCCCAAGGCCCGCAAATGGGTGCTGGAGAACCTGCAAGAAGGGTTCATGCGCGACATTGATGTGGCACTGCGGGATGCGCCTGGCAGCCCGACAATTGCCTATGCCGGGTTTGCTTACGAGGACGCGCGGGTGCGCTATCTCAAGACGATGCCCCCGGTCGAGCAGGCGCGGGGGAGCGCGAGCCTGCTGGATGGCCGTTTCGTGGTTGCGGTTGATCAGGGTTTTGTCCCCGCACCGCAGGGTGGCCGTATTGATGTCAGCGGGTCGTCTTTCATCATTCCCGATGTACGTGCGCGCGAGGGTGTGCCTGCCGTTGTCCGGTTGGAAACAGACGGGACGGTGACGGCGGGCCTGTCGCTGTTGGATTTGCCCCCGCTGAGCGTGATGGAGCGTGCGGGGTTGTCTCCGACCCTCGCGGATGGGCGTTTGAAGGCCGCCGGCACGCTGGCATTCGCCATGAAGAAGGGGCTGAAGCCGCAGGACGTTGAGTATGATGCGACGGCCACGGCGCGGGATGTGTTGAGCACGACCCTGATCGAAGGGCGGCGTCTGGCGGCTGACACATTGCGGGTCATCGCGTCGCAAGACGGGGTCGAGGTGTCAGGCCCCGGAACGTTGGACGGGGTGCCGTTTGATGCGCGCTGGGCGCAACCTTTGGGGCGGGGTTCTCCGCAGCCGAGCCAGGTTACCGGCACTATCGAGCTGTCAGAGCGGACGATTGATGCGTTTGAACTGGGCCTTCCGCCCGGGTTGGTGAGCGGTCGAGGGACCGGTGACATCACCATTGACCAACCGGTGGGCGACGGTGATCCCTCCTTTGCTTTGTCAACCAACCTGCGCGGGGTGCGCCTGTCTTCGCCGCCGCTGGGGTGGTCGAAACCGGCGTCCGCTGCTGCGTCATTGACCCTTGCCGGGCAACTTGGGCCGTTGCCGCGCGTGGATCGGATTGCGCTGGATGCGCCCGGCTTGCAGGCCGAAGGCGCCATCACGTTCATTCCGGGCGGTGGGCTGGAGCGGGCGAGTTTCAGCAGCGTTCGGGTCGGAAACTGGATGAATGGTCCTGTCGATCTTTGGGGCCGCGGCTCAGGCGCTGCGCCGGCGGTCGAGGTGCGCGGTGGCGTGCTGGACCTGCGCGCGGCGGATTTTGGTGGCTCCGGGGCGGGCACTGGCGGGCAACAGGGCGGAGGGCCATTGAGCCTTACCCTGGATCGGCTGCAGATCACCGACACCATTGCGCTGAATGGCGTGACGGGTGACTTCAACATGACGCGTGGGTTGGATGGCGCGTTTCGCGCTCGGGTGAATGGCAGAACGCCGATCCGAGGGCAGGTGTTGCCGCAGAACGGGCGCAGCGCCATCCGCATCACGTCAGAAGATGCGGGCGGTGTGGCGGCCTCTGCCGGTATCTTGAAACAGGCGCGCGGCGGATCCTTGTCCCTGACCCTTTTGCCGGTCGGGGATGCGGCATTTGACGGCACGCTGAATGTCCAGGAAACACGGATACAGGATGCGCCCGCGATTGCAGCCCTTCTGAACGCGCTGAGCATTGTCGGCTTGTTGGAACAGATGAGTGGCAGCGGCATACACTTTCAGAATGTCGAAGCCTCTTTCCGTCTGACCCCATCCACGATGACGCTGACACAGGCCAGCGCGACGGGGCCGTCGATGGGGTTGTCCATGGATGGTGTTTACGATGTGGCGGGGGGACGTCTGGACATGCAGGGCGTGATTTCACCCCTGTTTCTGATCAACGGGATCGGCGGCATCTTTACCCCGCGGCGCGGCGAGGGTTTGATCGGCTTCAACTACCGTTTGCGTGGCCCGGCGGCGAACCCGCGCGTGCAGGTCAATCCGCTATCGGCACTGACACCGGGCGTGTTCCGCGAAATTTTCCGCGCCCCCGCGCCGGATGTTCCCCGGGTCGAGGGGGAGCAGGTGGCGCCAGTTGTGCCAGAGGCCTTCGTGCCTGAGCACACTGGACCCAGCCGAGCTGAACAAAGACGGATAGAACGGCAAAAACGCATTGATGAACGGTGATTGCGTCGCTACGTGGGCGCGCATGAAACTGGATGATTTCAATTTTGACCTGCCCGAAGCGCTAATTGCGACCCGTCCTGCGTCGCCGCGGTCGTCTGCCCGTCTGCTGGTGGCCGAAGGGAACGCGATTCACGATCAGATCGTCACGGACCTGGTTTCGTGGCTGCGTCCCGGCGATTTGCTGGTTCTGAACGACACGCGCGTCATCCCCGCGCGCCTGTTCGGCACCCGCGCACGAGAAAGTGCGCAAGGCCTGACCGAAGCACGGATCGAGGCCACCTTGCTGGAGCCGCGCGCGGACGGCACATGGTCGGCGCTGGTCAAACCGTTGAAGAAGGTCAAACCGGGCGAGGTGATCCGTTTCTCCGATGATCTGTCCGCCACGCTCGAAGGTAGTGCCGACGGGCAGGGGCATTTGCGTTTCAACCTGACGGGTGAGGATTTCGACGCGGCGCTTGCCGAGGCAGGCGCAATGCCGCTGCCGCCCTACATCGCCGCCAAGCGCCCGGCGGATGCACAGGACAAGACCGACTACCAAACAATTTGGGCCAAACACAGCGGTGCTGTGGCGGCCCCCACGGCATCGCTGCATTTCGACGATGCACTGATGCAGGCGCTTGCGGCGCATGGAGTCGAAACAACCCATGTCACCTTGCATGTCGGGGCGGGTACGTTCCTACCGGTCAAGGTGGATGACGTGACCAAACACAAGATGCACGCGGAGTGGGGGCAGGTGTCCGCGCAGGCCGCGCAGGACATTGCGGCAGCCAAGGCGCGCGGCAATTGGGTGATTCCCGTTGGGACCACGGCGCTACGGTTGATCGAGACGATGGCGCGGGATGGCGGCATCGCCCCTTGGGAGGGCGACACGGACATTTTCATCTATCCGGGTTTTACCTTTGGTGTGGCGGATGGGCTGATGACGAATTTTCACCTGCCGAAATCAACCCTGATGATGCTTGTTTCGGCTCTGATGGGCCCCGAGCGCATTCGCGCCATTTACGATCATGCCGTTCATTCGGAATACCGTTTCTTTTCCTACGGGGACGCGTCGCTTTTGTTGCCGCAAACGTGACACCGGAAACCGACACGCAATAGTCGCACATATCTGCGACACGAGCCGCACATGCAGGGCAGGGTGATCTCACCTCTTCAAGGAGTTCCGCATCATGTTCCAAGTTCTGACCAGTGCCTGGGCCCTGCTGTTTGGCATGTGCTTGTTGATGGTTGGCAACGGGATGCAGGGCACGTTGCTGGGTATCCGGGGAGAGATTGAAGGATTCTCGACCGCTGAGATGTCGATTGTGATGTCGGCTTACTTCCTTGGTTTTTTGGGGGGCAGCCGATTGGCCCCAAGGATGATCCAGCGCGTCGGGCATGTGCGTGTCTTTGCAGCACTGGCATCGCTGATTTCGGCGGTCATGATCCTGTATCCGACCTTTGCGGATCCGTGGGTCTGGACCGTTGGGCGCGTTGTCATCGGCTTCTGCTTTTCCGCGGTCTACGTGACAGCCGAAAGCTGGCTGAATGATGCGGCTGACAATTCGAACCGCGGCAAGGCCCTGTCGCTATACATGATCGTGCAGACTTTTGGCATCGTGGTGAGCCAGTATTTGCTGCTGACCGCCGACCCGTCTGGCTTTGTCCTGTTCGTCATTCCGTCGGTGCTTGTTTCGCTGGCGATTACCCCAATCCTGCTGTCGATCAGCCCGGTGCCGGCCTTTGAGACAACGAAGCCAATGTCACTGAGGGCGCTTGTCGGGACCTCTCCGTTGGGGTGTGTCGGCATGTTCCTGTTGGGCGGTGTATTTGCCGCACAATTCGGGATGTCGGCGGTTTACGGAACCGCGGCGGGGCTGAGCGTGGCGCAAATCTCGGCCTTTGTTTCGACCTTCTTTGTCGGTGCGATGCTGCTGCAATATCCCATTGGCTGGATTTCCGACCGGATGGATCGCCGAGCATTGATCCTGATCGTTGCAGCCATCGGTGGCGGTGGTTCGGTTCTTGGCCTACTCTTGGGCGGTAATTTCGCGATGCTTTTGGTGTCGGCCTTTGTGGTGGGGGGCATGTCAAACCCGCTTTATTCCCTGCTTTTGGCACACACGAACGACTTTCTGGATCACGACGATATGGCCGCCGCGTCTGGCGGATTGGTCTTTATCAATGGTTTGGGTGCTGTGTTTGGTCCGCTGATTGTTGGCGCCTTGATGGAGACCGTGGGGCCATCGGGCTTTTACATGTTCACAGGGGTGCTGTTTGCCGCGTTGGTCGCCTATGCCGCGTACCGGAGAACCCAGCGGGCGGCTGTCCCCGTCGAGGAGACGGGTTCGTATGTTGTGATGTCCCAAGCGACCACAACGCCGGTTGCTATGGAGATTGCGCAAGAATACGCCATCGAGGCTGATTTGGAGGCAGAAGATGGCGCGCAAGCGGCATCTTAACACGCAATGTGTCGCACCTGTCGTATTTCGTGATTGGGGTCTGTGGAAAACATGTGCAACGATTTAAGTACGGGGCATGGGAAGCGGGAGACAAACCATGGTTGGTCCGGACGAAGTATTGAGTTTCTGGTTAGATGAGTGCACGCCGGAGGATTGGTTTAGATCTGACGCTGCATTTGATCAAAAGATACGCGACCGTTTTGGTGAGGCGTGGAAGGCGGCGACAGAGGGCAAATTTGCACTTTGGCTGACATATCCGTCGGGCGCGCTGGCGTATATCATCCTAACAGATCAGTTCCCACGCAACATGTTTCGCGATGATGCGGCGGCCTTTTCCACGGACAAGGCGGCCCTTGCTGCGGCCAAGTCCGCGATTGCGAAAGGGTGGGACATGCGCATTGATCCGCCCGCACGCCAGTTCTTCTACATGCCGCTTGAGCATTCAGAAAACCTGTGTGACCAGGACCGGGCCGTGCGCCTAATCTGTGAGAGGATGGAGGATGCGGAGTTCCTGTTGCATGCTCGTGCGCATCGCGAAGTGATCCGTGAGTTTGGTCGCTTCCCACACCGGAACGCGGTTCTGGGACGGGCGACGACGGCGGCGGAAAAGGCACATCTGGACGCCGGTGGTTACGGTTCAGTTCTGCAAGGAATGCAGGCCGACAAGGCCGCCTGACACTCTTTTCCTGCTTAAATGATTGGCTGGCGCAAGGCTTCCCTTGCGTCAGGCGTTTTGTCGCGCCATGCTTTCATTGTGAAGTGCTCGAAAATAGTTTAACGGTAAACTAAATTTGGCACAGCGTTTGGCGAGGACATTGAAATGGCGGCGAAATCCTTTGATGTGGTGGTGATCGGGTCTGGTCCTGGCGGCTATGTGGCGGCCATTCGTGCCGCCCAACTGGGTCTGAACACCTGCGTGGTCGA
>NZ_JBYNDP010000117.1:0-10880 GCF_059783535.1 Tateyamaria sp.
ACAGCTGACCTCTGCCGCGCTTGGCTTCTAGGTCACCCCCCTGCGCTTCGCCTACATTGGGGCAGACTGCAGCATTCAGTAAGAAGGGCTCATTGCAGTCATCGGAGCTTGCGTAGCATCAACTCGAACTGGAACGTTTCCCCGCGCCGTCGACGGCCCCTAGCCGACATTGCTTGCTTGACCAGGATGCTGCAGCCGCAGCCCGCATTGCAGACATTGGCTGCAGGCACGAGTCTTGGGTTTAGTCGAATTCACGGACTGCGAGATCAACCCGTCCTTCGGCGGATTCAAATCTGTGTTTGTTTCGGGTGACTTGACTGCAGTCCGAGTTTGCCCAACCATGCTTGTACCAGCCGACAGCAGAAACTCGGCGAACTCGCGCTTAGCGTTATCTATGCGCAAAGTCGGCCTTGATGCAGTTTTGAGCGCCGCATACCCTTCCCAGTAGGAATACCGCGAATTCAACTGACCATTCTGTCTATTCGCGTCGCGATCACCGATTGAAAGCTGTGTACTCGTGTCGGTCGAGCGATGCCATTCGACCGGAGATTCTGATGACAACGTACACCGTAACAACTCTTGCCGATGAGAGGCTTTCCACTGATGGGCCGCCCGACGCGTTGCGCGAGGCCGAAGATGGCACGGGCCTTTCGCTGAGAGAAGCACTTGGCCTTGCCGATGCGTTCGACGGCCCGGATGAGATTGTCTTTCACCCTGATCTCGCCAATGGTCGGCTGACGCTTACTGGGCAGGCTCTGAAAATCGGAAGCGACGTCACGATTGATGGCGACGCCGCAGGTGATGGAACAAGCCGTATTGTTCTGGACGGCGACTACAGATCCCGCGTTTTTGAAGTTGATGCGGGTAAGGCAGCGATCTCGGACGTTGATATCACCCGCGGCGGCAGCGGTCCGCGGGAGACGCTTGGCGATGGCGATGGAGGTGGCGTGTCGATCGCGGCAGAGGCTGAACTGGCGCTGTCTGACGCACGGGTGTACCGCAACGGCGCCGGCGACGCTGGTGGATCACTGGGCGGTGGCATATTCAATGAAGGTACGTTGCGCCTGTCGAATGCTGAGGTTTTTGAGAATTCAGCTGGTTTCAGCCGCGGGGCTTCGGATGGCGGCGGCATAGCCAATACCGGCCTTTTGATTGTCGAGGATACGCTGATCAGCGACAACAGCACCGCCGGTCGCATCCCCGGTGGGGGCGGTGGCATTTACAACACCGGAACGACGCTTGCGACCAACGTGGTTCTAACGGGCAATCTGGGCCGTGAAGGCAGCGCCATTAACAATTCCGGCACGATGGTGGTCAGTGGCGGAACGATCACCGGGAATATCCCGCAACCCACGTCGTTTGGCACCCCCGATGCAGTATGGAACTTGGGGCAACTGACCTTTGTGCAATCCACGATCACTGCTAACACAGGTGCAGAGATCGAAAATCTTGCAGATCTGACACTGATCAATAGCATCGTAACGGAAGCGCCCGACTGGATCGTCACGATGCTTGGCACCAACATCGTCGGTTCGGAGATCTTTGAAGGCGAAACGCTGATTGGTCGTGTTCGAACTCAGGACATCTTTTCCAACGTTGGTCCTGATGGACCGGTGCTGACTGACAATGGTGGGGCACTGCCAACGCTGTTGTTGCGTGCTTCCGACCTTAACCCCGCGCTTGATCTGGGCGATCCGGCGTTAGCGCTTGATGCCACGGGTGAGCCGCTTTTGACGGATGCGCGGGGCCCAGGTTTTGCACGGGCTTTTGATTTGCCTTACGTCGAAGAAGTTGGGGCGAACCTGGTTGATCTGGGCGCGCTTGAGCTTCGGCTTGATCCTGCCGATACGCTGGTGCTCAATGGTGAGGTGCTGCCCGTGCTCAGCTATGGTGCCGATCAGGACCGCGGCAGCTTCGAAGTGAGCGGATTTGGTGGCCGGTTGATACAGGGTGAAAACGCCTGGAACCACCTCCCAATCAACTATGAAGTGACGGCAGATACGATTCTGACCTTCCGTTTAGACACCACCGGACAGGCTGAAATCTTTGGCATCGGCTTTGACAACGACGACAGAGCAGATTCCGAAACCTATTTTCAACTCGGCGGAACACAGCAGGGTTTCGGTATTCAGGACTTCAATATCGCGGTCGAGAACAGCACAGAGGCTGAGCTTTTCAGGATTCCTGTGGGTGAATACTTCACGGGCCAATTCGACCGCTTGGTCTTTGTGACCGATCTAGACACCCCGCCGTCCGTGCCACAGGAGGAGCCTGCGGCGAGTTTCTGGTCTGATGTCATGCTATTCGAGGATGGGCCGCGCGTTCGGCTTAACGGCACGCTGGAGAATGTGCGATCCTACGGTCCCGAACAAGACAGGGGCAGCGTCGAGGTATTCAATGATGGTTTTGGGCTCGCACAGGACTCCAACTCATGGAAGCGGATCGATATCGACTATGAAGTCACAGGGAAGACTGTGCTGGCCTTTGATTTTGATGCGTCTACCGAGGGGGAATTTCACGCAATCGGGTTCGAAAACGATGATGTGCCTGATGGAGATACGTTTTTCACCTTGCTGGGAACGCAGGACGGGTTTGGCATCCGAGAATTCTTCAGTCCTTCGGTGATTAACGAGGGCCCGCTCCGCTTCGAAATCCCCGTGGGCGACTATTTCACTGGCCGGTTTGACCAGCTCGTTTTGGCCACCGATCAGGATGTGGGTGAGGGTGCAGACAGCTTTTGGTTTGATTTGACACTCTTCGAAGGCCTTTAACCGAGCGGGTGTCCTTGGATTAGGTGCCGCCGATCAGTATGTTGCAACCAACAAACCTGAGGAACGTGGTGCCAGTGTCAACGGCCAGTGAAGACCAACGTGATCAAGCGCAATCGCTGATTGGATACGCTCTCAATAACTCTACGGACCCTCACAGGTACAAAACACGACTGCAAACCTACCCGCTAGTACGTGAGATGGGCTGTCTACCAAGTGATACCAGTGGAATTCTGAGAGACGGTGGTGCATCTCTTTTTCACAGTTTGGCATTTCGTATGGCGACTTACGAGAACGAAGGCCTGTTCAAACGCTTGGAAGAGCTTTTGTCGATAGCAAGCGAAGCAATCGGTTGGGATGACGAGTACTCAAATTGGAGCTCTGAAAGTGACCATTGGGCCGTCAAATGGGACAAGTTCAACCAATTTCTCTGGCTGTTGCAGTGTTTTGAATACTATGCCGATCTGGGTGGAAAGGTCGCATTCCCCTACTCGGAGAAGACGGCAAAGCCGGACATTTTTGTAGAGTACCCCGATGGTTCCAACCATTATGTTGAGTGCTTTTACTACACAAAATGGTGGGGTACAGAGCAGTTGGTAGAAGGCTTGCTGTACGCTTTGGACAAGGATTTGCGTATTGAACGCACAAGCAATATTGAAATTGTTAACGCCGAAAACCCACTTTCAGGCACCGAAAACGGCACTTTAATCCCCACACTTGCCGAGTTGAGCAAGCATTTGAAACCAGAACAATTTGAGGTCTTACGAGAACAGGCCAGCATCCAATACCCAGTTGAAGTGTGCCAACTTGGTCCCTTCCAAATCGTTCTTGAAGGATCGGGTGAATATCAGCCCCAAGATAACGCGCAAGGCGACCCCAGAAACTCCTGGCAAGTTTTTAGCCGTGAAATCTTGGACAAGAAAAAGGATAAAAATGGTCTAGCAAACCATAGATCAAACCTGTTGCTAGTGAACTGTTTAGGTCTGGATTTTCAACTGGCATTAGATGAACATGCCCACATTTCCGAGGTGCCTGGTTCGATTGATCAAGTTTGGATTTGCGCATGCGGGGTAACGGGTAAACTTCAGTCCAGCAGGCGATTGATGGCTTACAGCACAAGCATTTGATCTTGAGCTATTTGCAACTTTGCAGTGTCCGCTTTTCTGCGCAGAGCTGCCGCGGTCTACAGTTTAGCGTCCGGTACTATGGACTCAAACCGGAACTTAACAATTAAAAAACCCCGGCGCTTGCGCACCGGGGCAGTCACATAACCGAGGGAGGTTGGTTAAGTCTTACCAGTCTGCCGGGCCTTTTTCGGCGAAGGCGTGGACCAGGAAATCGATGAATGCGCGGACCTTGGGCTGCGTGAAACGTCCCGGCGGGTACACGGCATAGATGCCTTGCGTTTCCATCGGCAGTTCGGGGATCGCATCCATAACCAGACCTTGCTCCAACGCGTCGGCATAGAGGAAGCTGGGCAGATAGGCGATGCCGAGGCCCGAGATGGCCGCATTCAACAGCGATTGACCGTCATTCACGCTCAGCCAACCTGCGGTGCGCACCTGACGCTTTTCACCTGACGGGGCGGTCAGCTTCCACACATTGCCCGACGATTGGTTGGAATAGTGCAACAGCTTGTGCTCGTTCAGATCGTCGATCTTTTCCGGCCGACCATATTGCTCGAAATATTTCGGGCTTGCGATCATGCGCTTGGTTGTTTCGGTCAGCTTGCGGGCGCGCAGGGTGCTGTCTTCCAGCTCACCAATGCGGATGGCCATGTCGAACCCTTCGGAGATCAGCTCAACATAGCGGTTGTTCAGAACCATGTTCACGGTGATGTCCGGAAAATCGGCCAGGAATTCGGACAGGCGCGGGGACAGGTGATTGACCCCGAAATCCGTCGCGACCGAGATACGCAGCAGACCAGAGGGGGCGGATTGCATGGATGTGACAAGGGAATCCGCCTCACCGGCATCATTCAGAACGCGGCGGGCGCGGTCGTAATAGGCCAGGCCAATCTCGGTCGGGCTGACGCGGCGTGTGGTGCGGTTCAACAGTCGGGCGCCAAGCCGAGCCTCCAGCGACGACACGTGCTTGGAGACGGCGGATTTCGAAATCCCCATCTTCTTTGCCGCGTCGGTAAAGCCACCCTGGTCCACGACCGTGGCGAATGCTTCCATCTCGGTAAGGCGATCCATGCCTGCTGCCTCTCAATCCATGCGTTGTTGAGGCTCAGGTATGGTGGCGAATAAAGGCACGATCTTGGCGAGGGTTGGATAATATCGGGGAGATTGCGGGGATCGTTTATGGCATGGAAACGATCTGTTAACCCTCAGGTCGCGATATCCGCGCTCCAGTTTTGGAAGGTTTCAGCCTCTTGCTGCAGCGGGGCGTTGTCCGTTCCACCGATCAGAAGAAAGCCGTAGCCGGGCGTGTTCCAGCGGGCCAGTTCCATACCCTCGGCCTGAGCCATGTTCACAGGTTTTGCATCGGGACCGGCAGGGATGATGCACAAGGCAACAGGCGTGCCATCGGCACGAGCAAAAGCGATCTGGATCAGCGGTTTGTCATTGAAGCCCAGCACCTGGGCTCGCTTGAAGGTCAGGCCTTGCGCCTCTGGTAATCCACTCAGGTCCAGGTCCAGAGCATTGGACACGGCGGCCAACTGCATCGCGGCTTCGTCAGCGGACGGGTCGGCAATGGCCAGCGTCTCGGCGGTATAGAGCGCCTGATAAGAGGCGACGAACGACACCCACCCGCGCGGCGCGGGTTCTGGCGTGCCGAACCCGGTGAACATCGCCACAGCCAACCCCGCGGCCAGACCTGTCGCAAAGGTGCCCACGCCCCATGCCCAACGTCCCCGCGGGGCAGGCGCGGGTGTGACTGCAGGTTCCGGCAGGGCAGGCATGGGCGGCGCGTCCTGCAACAGCGCCTCATAGGCTTCGGCAATCGGCGCCAACGGCACATCAAGCGCGGCAAGCTGATCGCCGAGGGCGGGGTCACGCTCCAGCGCCGCTTCGATCTCGGCGTGCAGGGCATCGTCCGCTTCCCCATCCAGGAAAGCGGTCAACTCCTCGTCCGTAAAGGCTCGCACGTCCGTCATTGCACCTTCGCCTTGTCCTCGGCCAACTCGGAGTTGAGCCGCTTGCGTGCGGCTGCCAACCGGCTCATCACTGTGCCGATGGGAATCTCCATTATTTCAGCCGCTTCCTTGTAGGCGTACCCTTCAACATAAACCAGAACCACCGCCTGACGCTGCGCCTCGGGCAGTCTGTTCACCCTATTCAACACGTCACGTGCCAGAATATTCGTTTCTGGTTCATTTTTTTTGTCAGGAAGATCGATTTCTTCCACCGGGACCAATCCGCCCCCCGTCCGCACCTTGCGCGAGCGCAGCTCGTTCAGCCAGATGCGTTGGGCCATTCGGAACATCCAGCGATCCAGATGTGTGCCTGGTTCGAATTGATCAGCCTTGTCGAGCGCGCGCAGGCACGTGGTCTGCACCAGATCATCCGCCCAGTCCCGCCGACCGGTCAGCGAAACAGCATAGCGCCACAGCCGCGGATAGACGGCTGGGATACCGTCGCGAACGACACTGGCAGAATTTTCGGACGAGGTGTGAATGGAAATTGTCCCGACGTGCTACATTTGTTGTCTACCCACCATGCCTCGGAGGAGAATAGAAATGAACTCATTTGTCAAAGTCGTGACTTTTGCAACACTGCTTGCTGCGCCAGTTTTCGCACAGGACACGCCTGCACCCGCAGATGCCAAAGTCTACTTCGTCAACATATCCGATGGTGACACGCTGTCATCACCGGTCACCGTGGTCTTTGGCCTCGAAGGTATGGGCGTGGCCCCCGCCGGGACGGAAAAGGAAAATACGGGTCACCACCATCTGCTGCTCAACCGTCCACCACTGGGTGAGGGACCAGAAGGGGCGGACGAATTGGCCTATGGTTTGCCGGCTGATGACAATCACATTCACTTCGGTGGAGGGCAAACGCAGGTGACGCTTGACCTGCCACCCGGTCAGCACACGATGCAGTTGGTGATGGGCGATCTGAACCACGTGCCACATGCAACGCCTGTCGCAAGCGACGTGATCACAATCACTGTCGAGTAAGCAGTTTGTAGATGAAGGCGGACGACACGTCCGCCTTACGGGTAAGGCGCGGGTGTCCCGCGCCTCGGCCCTGGCAATCAGTGCACTACAAGAAAACCCGCTCCGCAGGGCCTATGCACTTCAGAACATCTGGCTGGAAGACCACCACATGTGAAATTTCCGGTCGCGACCGCGATGAATACAGCATGGCTTGCGCCCCGGCGTTCCGGGCTTTGTCAGAATACGCCCATGTTGGAGACAGAGCGCCCGTGGCGGTTATGTCCTGCCAGACAATTGACGCATCGCCATTGGCACGTTCATCCGCGACGTGCTCGGCTTTTAACCACATCGGCACAAGCATCCTGGCGACACCGTCATCAACATACCGTTTGATCGCAACTTCAGCGCCCTCTGCGCTCAAAGATGCGTAGGCCGCAACCTGCCCGGAGTGATGGAAGCGCCCTTCCGGCGCTTGCGCCGGTATGGATGGCGTGGCGAATAATGTCTCCGGCAGAAGCCGCCATACCGGACCATTGAACGGTTTCAGTTGCATCTTTCAGACATCAGACATGACCTTGCACCACCATCACAATATGGCGGGAACAGTTCGTGCAAGCCATGCCCATGTCTCGGATGCCAATAGTAAAGGTCAAGACGCATCCACCAAAGTGTAAGGCGGATCTTGATCCGCCTTACAGCGTTGCGGCCAGCCGTGTGCCTTGATCAATGGCGCGCTTGGCGTCCAGCTCGGCCGCCACATCGGCACCGCCGATCACGTGGCAGGTGATGCCCTCGGCCTCCAGCGCATCGGCCAGAGAGCGTTCCGGGACCTGACCCGCGCACAGGATAATGTCGTCAGCCTCGATCAGCGTGGGGTTCTCACGCGCGTCACCGAAGGACACGTGCAAGCCCTTGTCGTCGATGCGTTCGTAGTTCACGCCGCCGACAAACTCGACATCCTTCATCTTGAGTGCTGCGCGGTGGATCCAGCCGGTGGTCTTGCCCAGCCGCTTGCCATGCTTCTCGGCCTTGCGCTGCAATAGTGTAACCGCGCGTGCGGGGGCTTCGGGTTGCGGTCCCTGTGGGGACAGACCGCCGCGATGCTCTGCGGTGTCGGCGACACCCCATTCACTCATCCACTGTGGCAGGTTTTCTGTTGGGCTTTCGCCCTCGTGGACAAGGTATTCTGAGACATCAAAGCCGATGCCGCCCGCGCCGATGACGGCGACCTTCTTGCCCGTCTCGACCTTGTGTCGCAGCAGATCGATATAGGAGTGGACGTTGTCGCCATCCTGACCGGAGATTTCCGGATCGCGGGGTAGAACGCCGGTGGCTATGATGACTTCGTCATAGCCTTTGAGCGTGTCCACAGTCGCCTCGGTGTTCAAGTGCACGGTGATCCCGGCCTCGGCTATCATGGTGCGATACCAGTCCACGAACCCCCAGAACTCTTCCTTGCCGGGCACCTGCTTGGCCATGTTGAGTTGGCCGCCAATCTCGTCTGCGCGGTCAAAGATGGTGACCGTGTGTCCTCGTTCTGCGGCTGTCAAAGCGGTGGACAGACCCGCCGGGCCAGCGCCCACGATGGCGATGGATTTCTTCGTCTCCGCGGGGGCTACGACCAGTTCGGTCTCGTAACAGGCGCGCGGGTTCACGAGGCACGAGCTGATCTTGCCCGAAAACGTGTGGTCCAGGCACGCCTGATTGCAGGCAATGCAGGGGGCGATTTGGGCTGCCTTGTCCTCCATCGCCTTCTTCACGAAGTGCGGGTCGGCCAGCATGGGCCGGGCCATCGACACCATGTCGGCGCAGCCCGTCGACAGTACTTCCTCGGCCACTTCGGGTGTGTTGATGCGGTTGGAGGTGATGACGGGAATGTTCACCTTGCCCATCAGTTTTTTCGTCACCCATGCGAATGCTGCGCGGGGGACGGAGGTGGCGATGGTGGGGATACGCGCCTCGTGCCAGCCGATGCCGGTGTTGATGATCGTGGCGCCCGCCTTTTCGATTTCCTGCGCCAGTTGCACAACCTCGTCATATGTCGAGCCGTTGGGCACAAGATCGATCATCGACAGGCGATAGATGATGATGAAGTCGGTGCCCACGGCCTCGCGCGTGCGGCGCACGACCTCGATGGGCAGGCGCATCCGGTTCTCATAGGACCCACCCCAGCGGTCCTCGCGCTTGTTGGTGTGGGTGACGAGGAACTGGTTGAGGAAGTAGCCCTCGGACCCCATGATCTCGACCCCGTCATATCCAGCGTCCTTGGCGCGGGCCGCGGTGGCAACGATGTCGCTGATCTGTTTTTCGATACCGTCCTCGTCCAGTTCCGCAGGGGGAAAGGGAGAGATCGGGGATTTCACGGGCGAGGGGGCGACACACATTGGCCCATAGGCGTAGCGGCCTGCGTGCAGGATCTGCATGGCGATCTTGCCGCCGTTTTCGTGCACCCGATCCGTGACGATCTTGTGGTTCGCGACCTCTTCGGCGTTCGACAGCATCGCGGCACCCGGCAGCACAGACCCTTCGAGGTTGGGGCCGATGCCACCCGTGACCATCAGGCCCACTTCGCCCCGCGCGCGCTCGGCATAGAACTCGGCGACGCGGTTCCAATCCTTGGTCTCTTCCAGCCCGGTGTGCATGGAGCCCATGAGCACGCGGTTTTTCAGGGTTGTGAACCCCAGGTCCAGCGGTGCGAGCATGTGTGGATAGGCTGTCATGGTGTCCTCCCGAGCGTGTGTCCTCTTGGTTTCAGACATAGATCGTGTGATGTCACGCGCAACGCGGCGTCAAGACGGGTGCGCATCTGTCCCCGCGGGGACAGGTTTGTGCGGATTTTTGCTCTTGTCACAGGGTGTTGGGGGTGGGCGCAAATGTGGGACGCGCACAGGCCCGGTTTCTTGCCAAGGGCAAAATGGAACGGAGTGTGACAGTGTGGATGAGGCAACGGATATGCACCTGCGCGAGATGATTGCGGGCGAGGCGGATGCGCTGGGGCGCGTCATGTTTCGGGCGGTGTGCGAGGGGCCAAGCGCCTATACCGAGGCGCAGAGGCGTGCCTGGTGCGCCACGCCGCCTGCAGGCGACGGTTGGGCCGCGAAACTGGCGACGCAAGAAGTCCGCGTGGTCGAAGCACTGGGCGCGCCCGTGGGCTTCATCACCCGTGACGGAGCGTATGTCGATCTGGCCTTTGTCCTGCCGGAATGGCAGGGGCGCGGCGTGTTCTCGATGTTGTATGACCGGGTCGAGGCGGATGCGCGCGCGGCAGGCTTGCGTCGCCTTTGGGTGCATGCGTCGCTGATGGCACAGCCCGCATTTGCGGCAGAGGGGTTTGCTGTCGTCCGGTACGAGACGGTCGCGCGCCATGGGGAAACCCTGGACCGGGCGGAGATGTAGAAAGTGTTCGTTGGACTGACCTAGAGCAGAAGGGTGGCGCTCAGTGTTGCAACCATCAGTAGGTTTGTCGGAACTCAGTACGAGACGACTTCGATCTTCGTGTCAAACGCTGACCCCAAATATGAATGACTGTTCGACTCCCGGACGCGGCGGCCGTCCGCTTTGAACCCAAAGTGAAAGATGCAGCAAGCTAAACAAATGTCGGCTTTGAAGATTGCTTAGCATCTCGAGCTCAAATTGGCACTCTTAGGCTTCCCCGTTTTCCTGTTTACGAGTGCCGTGCGCTTCAACGATTAGGCTTTTCTTCACGTTGCTTCGATACCCCGCTCTCGGACAAGTGCAGTGAGGAATGCTTATGGTCGTGCAGGCGCAGCGCTATGGAGGCAGTGGCACATATATCGATCATCGGCCCTTTATCTCACGATATCTGGGTGACGGCGCGTACAAACCGGCCTTGGCACATCTTGTGGATATCTCGCGGACTCTGTCCCCCAGCCCAGAGATGTTGGATGACATGGCGACATGTTACTGGAATCTTGGGGATCATCAGACCGCGATCAAACTTACAGAGTTTGTGGCACAGGAATTAGGAAACAACCCGCTGGCGTGGG
>NZ_JBYNDP010000011.1:0-22230 GCF_059783535.1 Tateyamaria sp.
CGGAAACCCTATTAGAGAAAGCCAGATCAGTGGCCCAGTAACAGGGGGCTAGACAGTGGGCTGCGGTCAGAGTGCTTCGGTCTTGGAAAATACGGCCCAAACCTGCCGTTTGTTGATCAATACTGTCGCTGCGATGCGGCCCGTTAGAGGAGACATTCGCCGCGACCGCAAAACTCGATCTGGTTTCCATTGCAATTCAGAAACAAGGACGTGGTCCTTGTCGATCAGGATGGTTGACTCATCTCACTGAGTGGCGCTGCACATAACCGTTTCTTATCCTGTTGCCGCCTTGCTGCGTAACAC
Source organism: Tateyamaria sp. (assembly GCF_059783535.1). Classification (NCBI taxonomy): domain Bacteria; kingdom Pseudomonadati; phylum Pseudomonadota; class Alphaproteobacteria; order Rhodobacterales; family Roseobacteraceae; genus Tateyamaria; species Tateyamaria sp. The sequence goes on from NZ_JBYNDP010000011.1 coordinate 304, forward strand.
CATGGCCCCTGCGAAAACGATCATGGCCATCCCGGCAAGTGTCGCATTGTTGAGGGCGATCCCGAAGAACAGGATATCCCAGCCTGCCACAAAGACCAGATAGCTGTATTCAAACGTCCCGATGATGGCCGGGGGTGCAACTTTGTACGCCCCCGCTAACATCATCCCTAGGACGATGGCAAAGGCGGCAAGCAGCAAAAGTACAAGCCAATCGGACGCCTCAATCGCCGACCATGTACCAAAGATGTAGGGGAATGCCGTTGCAATGTCAGACGCCGGTTGGGCGACCACCAGAACGACGCTGATGACCAGACCAGCCGCCAGCATCACCGAATTCTGCGCCAAGGATAGGGCTGCGACCGGGACATCCTGACACTTAGTCCGTGTTATCAGGTGTGCGGCGGCATATGAGCAAGCTCCCAATAGCGGCAACAAAGCTCAGAAGGAGAACGCCTCGGTTCCCGGCTGCAAGAGACACAACACGCCCTGCAAATCCGACGATCACGCCAATCCATCCCAACATGCCGACCGGCTCCCGGATGACGTAGGCCGAGAGCAAAGTTATGAAGATCGGGGCCGTATAGTTTGCAGCCCCAACCGTTGAGAGGTTCAGAAACGGGATCGCCGCATAAAAGGCCAGAAACGTGCCCGTGATGAAGACCGCCCTCAACAGCGACCACAGCCCATAGGCCGCCCGCACGGCGCCAATGCCTCGATGCGCATACCATGTAATTCCGGCCAGCACGGGTACGGCAAGGCAGCCGCGCAGGGCAAATATCTGCCAGAGCGTCATCTGACTGCTGAACAGCTTGAACACCACGTCCTGGACCGAGATCGTGAATGCGGGCGCAATGATCAGCGACACACCCAACAGGATGTTCTGCGGCGCGCTGATGGATGCTGTGGTCATCTTTATGCCGAACTCCGTGGCTGCAGGGTCAACTGTGCCAGTCGGTGCCGATCAAGTACAGATCAGTCGTAATCCTCACCTGCATACTGATTTGGAACCCCCTTTACATTGGGATTGTCAATAAAGGCGGCCCAGGCATCGCCAGGCCGCCAGATGCTGTCCATGTTTGCCAGAGCCGCGTCTTCGCCGATCTCGGTGTTGGTCTTGGCATATCGGTAAATGAAGGCGCTGACCCGTGCGTTATAAATGCAGTGCACATGCACCTTCGTGTCTTGAATGCCCGCCATCGCGTTTTGGAACTCCTCGAAGTTCTGGTCTGTTGGATTCTCAAAATCGACGGGTATGTGAATGTAGGTCATGCAAAGGGCGGAAACATAATCTGCTTCGCCTTCCAGTGCCCCTTCGCCCTGGCCGAGGCCAAGGTTGATGACATGAGTCACGCCCAGCTTGCGAATGTCGGCCAGTTGATCGACGTCGGGTTGTCCGGATGTGGTCAGGCGCGCATTAATGCGACGCCAATTGAAGATGTGATCCAGTTCGGTCATCTCGGCCTCTCTTTCTGTCACTCCACAAGGTGGGCGCATGCCGCGTGCGCCTTTGTAAAGCGCTGTGTGGACGCCGGGTTGTTTGTAAGCTTGTCCGCTGGTCGAACTGGGCGGGGCACAAAGCTTCCGCCGCAGTTGGGACAGGTGTTGTCGAACCGCTCGGACACGCAATCCGCGCAGAAAGTGCATTCAAAAGAGCAAATGCGCGCTTCGGTCGACGCCGGTGGCAGGTCCTTGTCGCAGCATTCGCAGTTTGGTTTCAGTTTCAGCATGTCGTTCCCTCAGGTTCATCCGCGCCTAGACTACGCGTCTGCGATCTGGCAGAAATGACAATATGACGTCAAAAACTGCCAAACTGCGCACGACGACCCGCGGCAAAAGACTGGTCGTCTTTGTAGTCTATCCCGATATCGTCCTGCTGGATCTGGTTGGTCCCTTGCAGGTCTTTTCCCATGCGCTGGACGCCAAGACCCGGGACAACGGGTACGAGTGTGCGGTTGTGTCTGTTGGTGGAGACATGACACCGACGAACACGGTTGTTTCGATCCCAACCTTGTCGGTGTCCGAGGTGTCACAGCGTGACATCCACACGCTGGTGGTCGTTGGTGGGGATGGCGCAATTCCGGGCATGCGCGATCCCGCTCTGGTGCAAGCGGTTCAGGATTTGGCAGAGAACGCGTCGCGCATCTGTTCGGTGTGTTCCGGGGCCTTGATTTTGGGGACGGCGGGTTTGCTCGATGGGCGGCGTGCGGTGACCCATTGGGATGATTGCAAAATGCTGGCTGAAGAGTTTCCAAGGGTGCGGGTCGAGCTTGACCCCATATTCATCAAGGATGGAAACACGTGGACATCCGCCGGGATCACGGCAGGTATCGATATGGCGCTTGCGATCACCTCAGAAGACCTTGGTCGCCAATCCGCCTTGGAGATGGCCCGGTCCATGGTTGCACAAATGGTCCGTTCCGGTGGTCAATCGCAATACAGCCCCACCTTGGGGCGTCAGCTGACGGACCGGGCCGGACGGTTCGAGGACCTGCATTCGTGGGTCGCGGACAATATCGCGTCGACGTTGACCGTCGAAACGCTGGCGGAACAGGTTGGCATGAGCGCGCGGAACTTTGCCCGCACCTACACGAATACAATGGGAAAAACGCCCGCCAAGGCTGTTGAAGCGATGCGCATTGAAAGCGCGCAGGATTTTCTGGAATCCACGCCAAAGAGCGTGAAAGAGATCGCGGTGGCCTGTGGGTTCAAGGACGAAGACCGCATGCGCCGCGCCTTCCTGCGGACGTTGAATGTGCCGCCAAGCGAATATCGGCGCAACTTTCAGGTGCCGTGACATTCCAGCGTTATGTCACATTAGTTGGGCTAAAGACATGATCGAATACGAGATTGCGCTTTCCGAAAGGCCGGATGACAGCACAGTCGCCGCGGTGGTGCACGATGTTTGCAAGGGCGAAGGTCTTGAGCTTCAACTGAAAGCGTCTTTGAAAAAGTATCCCGGTTGCACGCACTGGCATTTCAAACGTCCCAAAGCGCCCGGCATTGTGGAGGTTACTTGGTGGCGAGATGAATTCGGGCAGCGAGTGCCGCGCCTCTGGCTCTCGATCCACGGAAATCGAAAGGCCGCGTGGATGTCTGAACTGATGCCTCGAATGAAGGCGCTGCTTGAGAAGCAACTGAGCGTTTCGTCGTAAGAGCATTCTCTTGAGTTCTTGTCCGAGCAGGGCTGGGCATCGCAAAGATACGACTATCTTTAACTGCACTGATGCTCGCTCAAACGCTATGCGGCAAGAAGTGTAAGAAACGGGTTTGTACCCATCGGCCCTTAGCCGACATTGGGCGTGGTCTGAAAATGCCGTGCTGGCAGCCAGCTTTGCGGAAATTGATTCAGGTTTAAGTTGCCGCCTCTAACAGAGCTGCCCAAATCCCGTCTATGAATCCAGAAGGCGACCGGATCACCACAGTTGAATTCGAACTCCTTCATCAATGGCCGCGCTCTGATCCGGCGATGAACTTGCCAAGAACGATGTTGATATGACTCTTCGGTCCCGCAGTCGTTCGCACGAAACCGAAACGGTCCAAACGCAAATCTGATTATTTTACTTGGAATTATGATCGACTCCGCCTAGTAAGGCGATCATAGTTAACAGGAGACCGCTATGACGTTCACTACGAATGTCGGCGGCTTTTTCGTTGCACTAGCAGCCAGCGCGACCGTGATCGCGTCAGCCCCGGACGTTCACGCAGAAGCGCTGACTCTCACCGACATCGCAGGCCGAGAAGTCACTTTGACCGAAGCACCAGACAAGATCATACTTGGCGAAGGTCGGATGATGTATTCCATCGCTGCCATCACCGACGGAAACCCGTTCGAAAAGGTTGTGGGCTGGAAGGATGACCTGATCCAGTATGACCCCGATGCCTTCCGCAAGTTCCAGGCGGCCTTTCCCGAAGATGCAAACCGCATGATCAACTTCGGCAACCCCTACGCTGGTGACTTCAGCATCGAAGCTGTACTCGAAGCTGAAGCCGACCTGTTGTTGCTGGACTTGGGCAATCTCTTTAAAGCCGAAGAAACCGGTCTGATCGAGAAGCTGAACAAGGCCGGTGTCCCCGTCGCATTCATCGACTTCCGCCGCAATGCGACGGAAAACACCGTTCCTTCCCTGCTGATTCTTGGGCGCCTACTGGGCGAGGAACAGGGCGCGCTTGAATTCGTCGACTTCTATGTCGCCGAAATGCGCAAGGTCACCAATGTGGTCGATCAAATCCCGGCTGAAGAACGCCCGCTCGTGGTAATCGAAAACGCGGCGGGTTGGCAGAACGACTTCTGCTGCTGGTCCTTTGGTCCCTATAATTACGGGCGCTTTGTGGAACTGGCGGGCGGTACCAACTTTGCCTCCAAACTCGCCAACGCCTATTCGGTCGATATTTCGATGGAGGGGATCATCGACGCCGACCCCGACCACATCATAGGCACCGGTGCCAACTGGGCCGAAGCCAAGCCCGAGGTCACTTCAACCCTACTCGGCTACGAAGGCGACCCGGCAGTGAACGCCGAAAAGATCGAAGCACTGGCCGGGCGCTCTGGATTCAAGGATCTGCGGGCGGTGCAGGATGGAAATTACCACTCCATCTACCACCAGTTCTACAACTCGCCCTACCACTTCATCGCGGTGCAACAGATCGCCAAGTGGCTTTACCCGGACGATTTTGCGGATCTTGATCCACAGGATACGTTCGACCGCATGCATGAGAAGTTCATGCCTTATGAGAACTCCGGCCAGTTTTGGCTCAGCGCCTCGGCGCCCGCCAACTGACCAGTTGCCCACGGGCGCACCCAACACGCCCGTGGGTCTCTTATCATGCCCACAGACACCACCCACCCGCTCGATGCGCACGGCATCGTCAAAGCCTACCGCCGCCGGTCCGTTCGGCGCGTAGCGCTTGTTGGCCTTGCCGCCGTTGTTCTGTTCACCACCGTCGTCATTGACGTGATCACTGGCCCCGCTGATCTTGGCTTTTGGCGGGTTGCACATGTCATCATCAATCCCGGCGTTGCATCAATTCAGGAAGAAGTCATCATTTGGGACCTCCGCCTGCCCATTGCCCTGATGGCGGTCATAGTGGGGGCAATGCTCGGCACGGCCGGTGCAGAGCTCCAAACCATTCTCAACAACCCATTGGCCGAGCCATTCACTCTTGGTCTGACTGCTGCAGCGAGCTTTGGCGCAGCCGTGGCCATCGTGCTGGGTTGGTCCGTTGTGCCCGGAGTCGGAGGTCTTTTTGTGACGGTGAATGCTTTCGTCTTTGCAATGTTCGCCTCGCTTTTGATTTTCATTACGACGCGATTGCGCGGCGCTAACCCTGAAACGATGATCCTCATGGGGATCGCCATGCTTTTTACCTTCAATGCGCTATTGGCCTTCCTTCAATACGGAGCGTCCGAACTGCAATTGGCGCAACTGATCTTTTGGCAACTGGGCTCTCTCGCACGTGCGACATGGCCAAAGGTCGGCATTTGCCTGGGGGTGCTGATCTTGATCCTTCCCTACTTCCTCAGCCGATCTTGGGCACTGACCGCCTTGCGTATGGGAGAGGACAAGGCAGCCGCCCTCGGCGTCAATGTACCGCTCCTGCGTCTGATAGTTCTTGCGGGCGTATCCCTTCTGTCAGCGGTAGCCGTGTCATTTGTGGGTGCTATCGCTTTTGTTGGCCTTGTCGGCCCCCACATCGCTCGCATGATCGTGGGAGAGGATCAGCGGGGCTTTCTTCCGCTCTCGGCACTCGCAGGCGCTCTGATCCTGTCGGGGACTTCCATCGCGTCAAAAGCAATCACGCCCGGCATTGTCTATCCCATCGGTATGATCACATCGCTAATCGGAATTCCTTTCTTCGTTAGCTTGATCCTTGGCCAACGCAAAAGGCACTGGCAATGACCCTAACCACCACCGGGCTCAACTTCGCCTATGACAAGCGTCCGATCCTAAAGGATGCCGGATTCGATCCTTTGCAACCAGGAGAACTGACCGCACTCATAGGCCCCAACGCGTCTGGAAAATCGACCCTGTTTCGCGTGATTGCAGGGCTTTTGACACCCTCAGCGGGAACCGTGACGCTTGCAGGAACGGACCTTGCCACCCTGCCTGTCCGCACCCGACTCAAGCGCGTTTGCTTCATGCCGCAGTTCTTTGCCGCCAACGCAGCGCTATCAGTGTTCGACGTGGTGATGATGGCGCGCAAAAACCTCGCCGGCTGGCGGGTCACATCCCAAGACATGGATGCCGTGGGCGCGGCGCTGCACGGCGCTGGCATCGGGCATCTGTCCGAAGTCTACATCTCCGACCTGTCCGGTGGGCAGGCTCAGATGGTCTCAGTCGCGCAAGCGCTCATCCGACAGGCGGATGTCTACCTCTTTGACGAGCCCACATCCGCGCTTGATCTGCATCACCAGCTTGACGTGCTCAGCCGTATCCGCGCGACCATCGCTGACCGCAACGCAATTGGTATCATCGCCCTGCACGACCTCAACCTTGCAGCTCGCTTTGCTGATCACCTGATCCTGCTGCGGCAGGGCACGGTTCTGGCCCAGGGCACGCCAGCAGAGGTGCTGCACAAACCAGAGATCGGCACAACCTACGGCGTCGATATCCACATCACCACCGGTCCCAAGGAGGATCTCGTTGTCCATGCTTACGCGTCGTAACTTCACCGTTTCACTTGCCGCGCTTGCGGGCAGCTATGCTGCCGCCAAAACTCCGGTGCCGACAGCAGAGGGCGGCCGGCACTCTGTCCTGATGCTCAACGCCGATTGCAACGACAGCAACATCTTGAACGTGTTCGATCCTGCAATCCTGCATGTGGACGTGGGCGACAGCATCACCTTCCTTGCAACTGACCCCAGCCACAATTCCGCATCCAAACGCGGCATGATCCCTGACGGCGCCCAGCCGTGGAATGGCGGGATCGATGAAGAAATCACGGTCACGCTCACCGTGCCAGGCATCTACGGCTATCTTTGCTTGCCGCATTACGACTGGGGTATGGTCGGGCTGATCGTTGTGGGGAAGGATCTGTCAAACCTCGAGCAGGCGAAAAAAGTGCGTCATCCCGGTAAGGCTCGCACCAATTTTCGCGCCTTGCTCACTGAGCTTGAAACCCATTCTGGCTAATCACAGCCCCTGCATTGAAGGCCGCCCGGTTCATTTTGGCATAACACTGATCGAACATCACGAGGCGTTGGTTTTCCGTCGTTTAGGAAGGCCTGTCCCGCTCCAGCCTAGTCGCAAGATCCATGCCACACATTGGGGTCATCCACACCCGGCATCAACATAGTCATAAGCGCCACGCATGCCGACACAGGCGACCCGTTATCGATTGCATGGGTGTCCTGGCTGATTAAAAATGTTCGCGCCGCGTCGTGCCCTGCAGCTGAAGCACGCTCGAGATACTCCAAACCCTGATCCCGTGCCTGGGCGTCGCACCCTTGTTGGTACATCCGTTTGCCAAGATGAGCCATTGCCCCGACATCCCCATTCTCGGCCAAACGTTGCACCGGGTAGTCCGCAAAGCTGTTGCAAGATTGGACCCGCGCGCCGGTCGGCGGCGGCATCTTCACTCCGGCTGTCGCAAAAAAACCGGCCAAGAGGATCAACATCACGACACAATACCGGGTCATGGCTAAACACATCTGTTAGTGAACGCGGAGAAAGCCAAACGCATTCCTCGTCCCTCGATTGGATGGGAAAAATGCGTCATACGCCTCGCTGCCAAACTGGAGGTTCTAAGCAAAGCGGTGCACAGCATCAGCTCCACTTGTGCGGACGCCTTTTCCGGTGGGGCCAATTGCAGGAAGCTTGGGGAGCCCTTCGGCAATGCGTTGAAAACCAAGAGGATCAAGCGACGCACTGCCCCGGCCACGACTGCAATAGGTACGATTGAGTACGATACCGCCGTCAGACGCACACACGTTTTCCCCATTCTATGCTCCCATGCATATGGAAATGGGGGGTGCCTGGCGTTCGCTGAGAGTCCCCTTATGAGTAAGAAAGCATTTCTACCGCGCGCAAGCAATGCCCGAAAAGTGGGACTGCCAGCAGCGATACCTACTGCAGTATTCGCGGCAAGTCTGTCGGTTGATTTACGCGGATTGAAGAAGCGCTTGGCGCCCCAAAAACCGATCACATGAGGGCTTCACCTCGCCTATAAAATCAGTCAAACACATTGTGGATGCAAGGCATCCAAATTCATTCAATTTGAGTACCCAGCCGTTCGCGAGGCACTCTCTCTTTTTCTGGGAGTGGCCATATGGGGCGCATATCTACACAGACGATAACCGGGGTGTTGGTCGGAGACCAACGCAAGGATCAGGTTTTGCTTTTGCAGGATCTGGATGGCGATGGCACAGCACAAGGTCCAGGCGAAACAACAGTCTTTTTTGACGTGGATAATTCCAGCGGGCTCGACACACCAACGAACAATGTCTTCACAGTTCATCAGGCCGACGACAAATCCGTCTATGTCGGCGATGGGAACACAGATACGATCTATCGCTTGGTCGACACCAACGCCGATGGCGATGCGCAGGATGAAGGTGAAGCCGCAGTCTGGTTCTCGGCGGACAATGCAGGTGGCCTGTCAACGGTGACACCAAACGGCATTGCCGAAGGTGTTGACGGCGCGATCTATATCTCGAACGCAGGCACGACGTCGGCACCGCAAGACGCGATTTACCGTACCGTTGATTTGAACGGCGACGGGGACGCGAATGACGCCGGAGAGGCGACCGTGTGGCTCGATCTCCAGACGATAGTCGACACGTCCGTGCCCTTCGATCTTAGTTTTGACGGCGACGTGGCCTATCTAAACGATCTGGCGGGAACGGGAACGGACGTCATCTATCGTATTGAAGACGCAAACGGCGACGGCACTATCCAGACGGACGAGGTTACCAACTTCATCTCGGACGACATGAGCTTCGGCGCTCCCGTGGACATTTCCAGCGCTGTGTCAGTCGATGGCTCCCTCTACACTCTCACATGGTTCCCGGACGGGGACGAGCAGCTGAAAATCTACCGTCTTAACGATCTGGACGGGTCTGGCCAGATCGACAGCGTGTTTGAAGCTGTCGAGGTTTGGAACGCAAGTGCCATGCCCGACGGCATCCCGGCCGAAATTGGGTTCTCGCTGGCAACGGATTGCGATGGGGGCCTAATCCTCACAACCAACAGCTTTGCCGGGGATGCGAACGTGGTCCAGCTGACCAACCTCAACGGCGACGGCGATTTTTTTGATGCGGGCGAGACAGTCATCTTCGGCTCTGACCAATATGATGGCCAACTGATCCGTCCGCGTGCTGTGGAGGCCTATGAAGGCGAGGCCCAGGTCGTGGCCAGCACCGTGGGCGCAGGCAACCACTTCTCTGTCTTCCTTAGGGATGGAGTGCTGTACAGCTCCGGTGAAAACGTGGTCAGCCAACTGGGCAACGGCACCACGGGATTTGATGTCAAAGCGCCGCTACCGGTGTCATTGCCCGAAGGGTTTGACGCAGAAATCACCTCTGTTGCAGGCGGATTGCTACACACGACTTTCCTTACTGATGACGGCGATGTGTACGCATTTGGCTTCAACAACCGAGGCCCGCTTGGCGTTGGGGACGAAGAGGCGCGAACTACGGCCACAAAGATTGATGCGCTGGACGATATTGACGTTATTGGCATCGAAAATGGCAATGGTACATCCTTTGCCATCGCGGCGGACGGCACGCTTTACGGCTGGGGCAGCAACACGAACGGGCAGCTTGGCACAGGCGATCAGGAAGAACGCCTTGTCCCCACCGAAATAAGTGCCCTGTCCAATGAAACCGTCGTCGCGGTGTCCGCCGGTGTCACCCACACGCTGGTGCTGACGGCTGATGGCGAAGTCTATGGTTTCGGCAGCAACAACGACAATCAGGTCAGCCCGTCTGATGACCGCCGTGTGATCGAACCGACGCTTGTTCAAGGGCTGCCGGAAAACATCGTGGCGATCTCCGGCGAGGGGCGCACCTCTTACGCTATCACGTCCGATGGCCGCGTCTTTGGCTGGGGCGAAAGCCGTGACGGGCAGTTGTTGCAGGGCGAGGACAATGGCGACGGTACATTCATGCCAAACCCCGACGATGTGGCTGAACCGATTGAGCTGACAGGACTTCCCGAGGGCGTGATTGACATCCAGGGCGGTGCGCGCTGGTCTGTCGCGCTAACCGAAGACGGCGATGTCTATGCCTGGGGCCCGAATGACGAAGGCCCCACCGGCGGGTTGGACGGCGACCCGGCGGCAGAAAGTGATGTCAGCTTCCTACCCACGCTGATCCCCGAACTTGATGATGTAAACATTGTCGAAATCCAGACCGGACCCAACTCGATTATCGCGGTCAGCGATACGGGCGCGATCTTTACGTGGGGGTCCAACTCAGATGGTCGCCTCGGCTTTTCCTCGGATGGCCCTGTTTATACTCCGCGTGAAGTTGATTTTGACGCCGACGCCGCGCCGTTCCTGCTGTCTGCCGTTCCATCAGACAATGGTCGGGATGTGGAAAATGACGCTGCACTCACGCTGACCTTTACGGAAGAGGTCGAGCCTGGCACGGGTCTGATCACACTGGTCAATCGGGACACGGGCGAACGTATCGAGATCGACGTGAACGACAGCCGCCTTGTCAGCTTTGATGGTGACACTGTGACCGTCACGCCGCAATCCCATCTGGAAACCGACGCAAGCTATGCGGTCGAGATCGAGGACGGCGCATTCCTGGACGATCAGGGGCAAGCCTTTGAAGGAATTGATGAAGGCGATACATCAACCTTCAACTTCACCACCTCCGAAGAGGCTGCGGAGTCAGAAGATCGCTATCGTGGGACCTTCGATGATGATCTGCTGCGCGGTGGTGCGGACAACGACCGCATAAATGGCCGTGCAGGCGATGACCTGATTTCGGGTGGCGAAGGCGACGACCGTCTCAACGGTGGTTGGGGTGATGACGAACTGCTTGGAAACTCAGGACGTGATCGCCTGAATGGCGGTTGGGGTGATGACACGTTGGATGGTGGCGCTGGCAATGATCGGCTGAATGGTGGCTGGTCGGACGACCTTTTGTTCGGAGGCGCTGGTGACGACCGGTTGAACGGCGGCTTTGGCGATGACACTCTGGATGGCGGTGCTGGCGACGACCGGATGATAGGTGGTTTTGGCACCGACATTTTTGTCTTCAACGGCGGCCATGACCAGATCCAGGACTTTGATACAGGCACCAGCTGGTGGATATTTGAACGCCCTTCGGATCATATAGTCATCGATATTGCAGGCATCGACAGCTTTGAAGACCTGCTTGACGCGGCGAGTTCGATACGTCGCTCAGTGACCTTTGAGTTCGGCACCGACGACAGCCTGACCTTGCGCAACACGCAATCGGCAGAGTTGGACGCGGACATGTTCAGTTTCGTCTGACAAGCAGGAGGCGGGAGCCGCATGAGTGGCTTCCGTCCGTCATCGAATACTCCGCACCGATCCGGTCAGCCGCGGTTAATGTCAGCCCCAAAGAAATGTACTTCAGGCCCAAGTATTGGTGTCTCGCAAGATCGAAAGTACAGCCATGCCTCTACTCGCACAGAATGTAGAAACATCCGGTTAGAAAAGATCAGCTCTCCTAACTTTCTAGGAGTCAGGCACTGTTCATCTGTTTTCCGCAACGTTCAATGTCACTTGTCGAGCATTTAGAAGCACCATAGGAGTGTACTGGAAATTTGCTATTCCCCATCCAACAAAAAGCAAGTGTAAGCATCTGTTACTTTAATGTCCGCTTAACCAACAATCGCCGATTTTTTGCATCTGCAGCGAATGACCGCTTGCCGGCCATTCTGTGGAAGAACAATGTGTTGCTAGCGCAGAAAGTGGCGCTCTGAACGGGGCGTGAGCGCCTTTTTGATCAGGCGGTTCCCGGTTTCTGCAATGCCGGAAAGACCTTCGCCAGTTTGCGGAGGTTCTGGGCGGTGGCGGCGAGGAGGAATTCGTCATTTGCGCCGCATGGGCCTCGTAATCGCAACCGTCCAACCCTGAGGACGCGTTTGAGGTGGCCAAACAGCATCTCGACCTTCTTTCTGAGCTTCATCGAGATGTCGTACTGGCGGGTCTTGGCGATCTCGCGTGCAACCTGGCGGGCGTCTTCAGTTTCTTCGCGGCTGATCTTGCGGGCATCAGCGTTTGGACAGCATTTGGCTTTGGATGGGCAGACCTGGCGGACTTCTTTCAAAGCCCGATAACGTGCGGTGCCCTTGCCCGTTGGCCCTCTATTTGAGTCGGAGTAGTTGCGGCGGAATTGCTTGAAAGCATGTCCTTCTGGGCAGATGTACTGATCGTTGCTGGCGTCCCATTCAAAGACGGCGCGAATCCAGGTGCCGTCGTTGCGTCCGGACTTGTCGAAGACCGGAATGTGTGGCGCGATCTTGCGGTCAACCAGCCAACCCAGTAGCGGCCCGGTGCCGTATGCGATGTCGGTGATCGGGCGTTCTGGATGAAGATCGAACTTGGTCTTCACTCGCTTGAGCATGATCTTCGTGGAGCCAACCTCCGCCTGCCGGATGGAACGCGTGGCCTCGACATCGATGATCACAACATGATCGGTGTCGATGAGATAATTGTCGGAATAGCTAAAGAAAGCAGGCCCCTTGCGTGCCGCCGTCCACTGGCTCACCGCATCGGAATGTGAGGTGAACTTGGCAGCGCCGAATGCCGCCTTGTCTAGCGTGTCGCGATACTCGCGCAAAGTACGGGGCGCTTCGGTCGGATCGATGCTCGCCGCGTCCCACTCTTCCTTCGGCGTCGAGTTCTGTTTGTTGGCATCCGCTTCGATCAGGCTGGCATCGATTGCCATCCGCTGGCCACTGACAAGGCCTTCCTCGATACACCGTGCCACCGTCGTTTCGAACAAATGGCGCAGCAGTTCGCCATCACGAAAGCGGCCATGTCTGTTCTTGGAGAACGTCGAGTGATCAGGAGCCCGGTCGGTCAGATCGAAACGACAGAACCAGCGGCAGGCGAGGTTCTGATCAGCCCCACTTTAGAGGTCCAATTTGATTGTTAGTGCATAATCGGCCTTGGGTCCATCTGGACGATGGTTTCCGGTGCCGGTGGGCTGTAGCCCAATGCGCTGTGTGGTCGTTTCGTGTTGTAGTGTTTTCTCCATTCTTCGATCAGGATTTGAGCTTCGTTTTGCGGCTGATTGAAATTGATGAATTGAATGGGTTTGGTCGCAGCTTGCAACTATTTATCAATTGGTTAGGTTAATTTGGTGATCGAAAATAGTCCCTCTTCACAAACCCGGAAAACGCAATCTAGTCGGTTGATTTGATCGATCTGCGCGACACTGTGCCCTCAGTGTATCATTGGTTCCCATCCTCCATCCACGGACCATGACGCATGCTGCGCTGTAATTTGATCTTTCTGCCGGCTGGCGCTAGCCATTGAGATTGAAAGAATAACTTTCAAGCGGAGCGGGTGAAATGACCATTCGATTGCTGCGCACCCTTGTTGCGGTCGCGGACAACAAGACATTTGGTGCTGCAGCAGACGCCGTTCACGTCACCCACGCCGCTGTCAGTCAACAAATGCGCGCATTGGAGGCTGAGTTGGGCCTGGCCCTCTTCAACCGTTCAACCCGGACACCGGAACTGACGCCCGTTGCGCATGAAGTGGTGGCGAAAGCGCGCAAGCTGATTTCGGACTATGACAACCTTGTCCCATCTGTGCTTGCCGATGGCGGGTTAAGCGGTGTGCTGAAACTGGGTGCCCTGGGCACGACGCTGACGGGGCTGACCCCGCAGGCGATGGCTATATTCAAAGGCCGCTTTCCAAGGGTTGGTTTACACATTCGCCCCGGTCTGACAGGCACATTGCTGGCCGATATTGAACGCGGCCATCTGGATGCTGCGATCATTACCAAACCTCATCTGATGCCCATGGGCATCGCGTTTCGCCCGTTGATCGAAGAACCGATGCAATTGATCGCCTCACACGAAGAGCCGGAAGAAGACCCCATGTTGCTGCTTGCGACCAGACCATACATCCGCTTCAACCGGAACGCGGTGGTCGGCGGCTTGATCGACAACTGGATCAGGTCGAAGCGTATTCGAGTGACCGAAGCGATGGAGCTGGATACGCCCGAAGCTATCGTCAGCATGGTGCATGCCAACCTTGGTGTGTCGATTGTACCTGATCTTGCCGTGAAACCACTGGAGATGGTGCCTGTGAAGCGCTTGAGCCTTGGTGCAGACGCGCCCACCCGGGTGCTCGGGCTGGCTTTCCCCGAAGACCAGATCAAGACACGTGCCATTGATGAAATTTTCGACGCCTTGGCCGGGGTCATTGCGGCCGTGCGGTCGCAGGGAGCAGACACAGCATCATGACCACGGACATGATCCTGTTTCTCGTGCTGGGGGCTGCGGCAGGCGGTTTCATCAACGGTTTGTCCGGGACTGGCACCGCATTGTTTGCATTGGGCTTTTACCTGGTCGTTCTGCCACCCACGACGTCTGTTGCCATCGTGGCTTTGATGTCCGTACTGGTTGGGCTTCAGGGCTTGTGGATCGTGCGCGCACCCATCTTTGCGCGTCCGGACCGTTTGGCCCGATTCATCCTGCCCGGGCTTGCGGGCGTGCCGCTTGGCTTGTTGTTACTAGATGTCATTGACACCGGGACGCTGCGCATCGGGATTGCTGTTTTTCTGATTGTCTATGGCGGGTACTTCGGGTTTCGCGCGGCCCTGCCGTCATTTTCACGCAAAACCCCGGTCATTGATGTGATTGTTGGGTTTATGGGCGGTGTCCTTGGCGGCACGGCTGGCGTGTCCGGTGCCTTGCCCGCGATGTGGTTGTCTGTACGGCCGTGGACCAAATCCGAGATGCGTGCCGTCCTGCAACCGCTGAACATGGTCATTCTGAGCACAACGGTCACATTGCTTTTTTTCAAGGGGGCTTACGATCAGACCGCGGTGAATGCGCTTATGATCACAATTCCCTGCGGGTTGATCGCTGCACAGGTTGGGATCATGGTGTTTCGCCGGCTGAGCGATACAGGCTTTCGCCGTTTACTGATCCTGTTGACCCTTGCAATGGGGGCAGGTCTACTTTTGAGCGAATTGACTTAGGCTCGTATCACCTCAAGAACGCGCCCAACAACAGATTTGCACCCAAAACCGAGAACGCGGCCAAAAAGAGTGCCCTGAATTGTTCCGGGTTCGTCCGGTGTCTTAAACGCTCGCCTACCGAAAAACCAATAAGCGTCGGGATCAGCAAAAAGGTGGAGACTGCCAGATCAGGACCCGAACTGTGTCCCACAGCAATAAACATGACAAAGATCGAGACACTGCCTGCTGAGATGAGGAACCCGAGTGCCTGCACAAAGGCATCGCGGTCGAGCCGCAGACCGGTCAGGTACATGACCAAGGGCGGCGCCCAGGCGGCCGTCAATCCGCCGATTAATCCAGCGACCACGGCGCTTACCCCCTCGAACAGGCGCACCCGGTGCGCTGGGATGGGCGGCACCATGTTGCGCCAGCTGAGAAAGCAGAACGCGAGCACAAAAACACCCAAGGTCGCACGCAGAAATACATCTGGCGCGGATTGGCTGAACCAGACGGTTGCGGCCACAAACAGGATCAATATGACTGCATAACGCCAATGCTGTTTGACACATCCCGCCATGTCCGGACCGCGCCAGAACTGCCAGACATTGCTGAGCAGCATGGGGACCACCACCAATGATACAGCTGACCTGGTATCAAGCTGAAATGTGAGAAGGGTCAGGGCCACTGTCGGCATCCCCAACCCGATGAACCCCTTCACGGTACCTGCCAGCAGCAGAACGGCGCTCGCAAACGCAATCAGGGACAGGTCGGGCATGGATGCGTCAGATCACCTCGTCCGTGCGGTCATCACTCTCGCCGTAGCGTTTGAGGACAGCAGGTTTCGTACCCTCGTACACCCGCGCGACGTTCTCGGCAATCTTGGCGTTTTCGCGTTCGAACAGGCAGTCGCCGTTCAGGTCTGATGCCACAATGAAGGGTCCCATGCGGTTGCACTTGATCACCCACATGGCTTGCGCCAGGCCCAGTTCCTCGTTCCAGTGGACCGCTTCAACATTTTCCACGCCGCGACCAAGCAAGGCACCGGTGCCATAGCCCACCGTGGACAGGTAGACGGCTCCGTTTGGCACGAAGTACTCCTTGTAGTCCTTGGAGGTCATGCCACCCTTGCCAACGATCAGCTTGGCCCCGGTTTTGGCCATCCATTCGGGCAACCATTTGGCAAAGCGGAAAGATGCCGTGGCGGTCACCGCGCCCATGTCGAAGCTACCATCGGGGTTGATGCGGGCGGCAGGCGAGCAGTGGAAGTTCGCAGCCGACTGGCTGGGCAATTCCATGGGGATGTTCGCCTTGTCCTCAAGCGCGCGCATGTAGACGCCTTCGCGTGCCGTGTACATGAGGCCGTCAAGGTAGACGACGTCACCAAGACGCAGGTCGGCGATGGCCTCGTCGGTGGGGGTTGTGGACAGGCGGACTTCACGAGGGCTCATTCCGCCGCCTCCCTTTGTGGTTCCCATTCGACCGTTTCTCGACGCTGGTAATCGGTGAACCAGTCCGGGTCGGTGCGGTGTTCCACCCGCCCATCAGCGTGGATGCGGGCCACTGCGCGGCGCGAGGACAGGCAGAAGGCGTGCACTGACATGGGCATCCCGCCCGTATGGCAGTACCCAACTTCGATATTGCAATCGATGACCATGTTCTTGCCCACAAAGCCCATCGCACCCATGCCAATCGAGTTGCCGAGTTCCTTGAACTCATTCTCCATCTCCGCAATCCGCGGATCGGAATTGCGGCTTCCCACGATGCGCAAGGTGGACGCGCGTTTGCCCAATGTCATGCAAATGTCCTTGGATCCGCCAAGGCCGATACCGATGATGGCGGGCTGACAGGCGAGGCCGCGTTTGCCAAAGGCCATAAGGCTGTCGAGATAGAACCGCTTGATCCCCTGAATGCCGTCGCTTGGGAAAAGCATGCGGTAGTCGGTGCCAAAAAGGCCCCCCTTGTGAACCGTAATCAGGTCAATCCATTCGCCTTCCGGCTCAAAACCGTATTCGATCTCGGGCGCGCCGATGCCGACGTTGTTGTCGAGATCGGTCCGCCAGAGCGGGTGCACGCGATTGGGGCGCAGGGGCACGCCGTTGGTCGCGTTGGCCGTGGCGCGGCGCAGCGCTGCTTCGAGAGCGACCATGCCACCCTCGACCCGGGCCTCATTTCCCATCTTCACGAACCAGCGCGGCACGCCAGTGTCGCCGCACATGGCACGGCGGTCTTCCTTGGCCGCTTCGTAATTGTCGAGCATGGCCTTGAGGACAAAGGAGGACAGATCGCCATCCTCGGTCTTGGCGGCCTGTTGAAGACCGTCCAGGTAGTCTTGGGGGATCTCGATTGCGGCCTTGTCCATGAGGGTTTCAGCTGTGGACTGGATAAGAGAAATAGGTATCATCTGGCTCCCAATCATGTCGGTGTATCTGAAAAGGGCTCGGCAACTATTTGAACGTCGTCTTCAAAAACCACGTAGCCTACTCGATTGGTTCTCAGCACTGTTGAAGCAACGCCCAACTCATCCAAAAGCCTCGCCAGTTCCATAGCTTTGTCAACTTGTGCGTAGGCGCTGGCTTTGAACCATGAGATCCCTTTGGTTTCGCGCTTCTCCGCTGCCTTTGATGTACCCTTGGAAAACTTGAGCGGGACATCGATGTGATCGTCCAAAAACTGCAAGCAGGCATCCAGCCGATCGCGCTGCTCGGGCGAAACCGTTCCATTTCGACGCAGATCATATGCCTTGCGAAAGAAGCCTTCACGCGCGCCATGCACTGGAATATTTTCGTCCAGAACAATGCGGACATACTTCATTGCGCCGCCACCAACGTCTCTGGCTCACCCTCCGGCAAGATCGTTTCGCCGGGACAGACGATGGTGAACTGCACGGGTTCGCGGGTGACTTTGACGCCATCGCCGTCTTGCGTCGCGACTGTGAAATCGCTGTTATCCAACCCGCCGTCTTCGGGAAAATCCTCGCGGAAATGCGCTCCACGGGAATTCTCGCGGGCGATCCCAGCCTTCGTGATCACTTCGGAGATGTCGCAAAGCGAACGCAGGTTCAGCCAATCGTGCCAGGTGAGATTGAAGGCCAGGTTGCCGGCGTCCACGCCCACGTCCATCAGAGCGCCTGACACTTGCGCAATACCATCGAGTCCGCGTTTCATCCCGGCCTCGGTCCGCATCACGCCAACCTCTTCCCACATAAGGTCCTGCAGTTGCTTGCGCAGCGGCAAGATAAGGTCGGGTTTGCGCGTCAGCGGATAGGTCGCGCGTTCGAATTCGGCGGCTAGCACGTCTTCGTCCGCGTCGCGCAGAGTCATGCTTACCATATCACGCCCCATCGTATCACCAGCGATGCCGCCATAGACAGTTGAGTTGGCGACCCCGTTGCCGCCCAGCCGGTTCGAGCCGTGCGCACCACCTGCGTCTTCGCCTGCGACGTACAACCCCTCCATCGCCGTGCGCGTGTCCACGTCGACGACAACGCCGCCCATGAAATAGTGGGCGGTCGGCACGACCTCGACCTGGCCTGCGGCCAGATCGAAGCCACTGTCGGCACAGCGTTTGACCATGCCTTTGAATTTCTGTGCCACCCAGTCGGGTCCGAGGTGGGACATGGAGATGAACACACCTTCCTGATCCGGATTGTTGTTCTTGCGCATCTCGGCATAGATGCCACGGCTGACGACATCGCGGGTGGCACGCTCGCCCTTGCCATCATAGTCGAACATAAACCGCTGGCCCGCGTGGTTGATCAACTGCCCGCCTGCGCCGCGCAACCCTTCCTCAAGAACCGTTCCGGTCATACGCGTATGGTCGCCTGCCAGAAGGCCCGTAGGATGGAATTGCACCATTTCCATATCACGCGATTGCAGGCCCGCACGCAGGGCCATAGCGAGGCCGTCCATCGTCTTGTCGCCCGAAGGGGTGTGGTACTTGTACATGGTCGGGCCGCCGCCCGTGGCCATCAGCACCGTCTTGGCCCGTACAAGACGGAAGCGTCCGGTGCGCATGTCGATCATCAGAACACCGGCGAGAGCGCTACGATCCTTGGTCGGGATCAAGCCGACAGCGCGATGCTCTTGCAGCTTCTCGACACCGCTTGCGAGCACCTTTTCCATCAGACGGTTAATGATCTCGATCCCTGTCAGGTCACCCTTGTGGACGGTGCGGTCGGCGGTCTGGCCAGCAAAGGCTTTTTGGTGCAGCGATCCGTCGGCGTTACGGTCAAAGAAACATCCGACCTCGTTCTCCAACTCGCGGATGCGCACCACGGCCTGTTCACACAGGCGCCACGCCATGTCCTGATTGGGCAGCCATTTACCCCCGTTTATCGTGTCCATGAAATGCCGTTCGACAGTGTCGCCACCGCCCAACGCCACATTGTACCCCCCCTGCACCATGCGCGTGCAGCCGCATTTGCCAATCAACCCTTTGACCGCGATGGTGATCCTCGTGCCTTCGGGAGCCGTTTGTTGGGCGTGGAGTGCCGCGAACAATCCCGCGCCCCCGGTGCCGAGGATCAGGATGTCTGTGTCGTGGCGTTCGATATCGCTCAATTTCATGTCACACCGCCTGCATCAGAAAGAGCATCGCAATCAGAAAGGACAAGGCTGTTGCACCCGCCGCCAGTGTCTTTTGCGGAGGCGTCCACGGCAGCCATTCCATCGCCATGAGGCGCAGGCCGCCGAACATGTGGATGGCCAGCAGGAAGACAAGGCCGAACTCTGCCAGTTTGACCGCGCCGATATCGGTGAAGGCCAGAAAACCATCCAGCCGCGCAGGGTTCGTCAGGGCCAGCGACAAGATCCAGAAGTGGAAGGGTAGGAACAGGGCGAGGCCGAGCCCGGACAGCCGGTGCAGGATGTAGGCGAGCCAAAGAGGGTGCGCCCGCGATGTGATGCCTGCTGCCCTCATGCGAATGTCACGGCCCAGACGGCGCGTGCCCCGAGTGCGAACAGGCCGAAGCCGACGGCCCACATGAACGTGTCCAGCGCTGTACCTTTCAAACCGCCCCACTCATGCGCAACCGTGCGCAGACCGATGGCGCCGTGGGTCGACACAGCGATGACAAACAGCCCGTAGAACAAAAACCACGCCACGGACCCTTGGGTCCGCCCCAAAATTTCTGCCGCAGTTAGCCCGCCCTGGATTGCGTAAATCATCACGGCGAGGTGGCCGAGAACAAGCGGTGCCATCAGGAGGGCGGTGATCCGTTGCAGCATGTAAAGGCGCAGACTCAGCATCAGCGGCCCCTCCGGAAAAGCGATTTGGTCGTTTCGCGTTTCAGACCGGCTATGGCGGACATCGGGTCCAATTCATTTGGGCAGTACGTGGTGCAGGACCCCATTGAATGGCAGTTGTGGCAGCCGCCACTGCCCGAGACGGCGTCGAGGATGGCAACGCGCCCTTCGTCCTTGGCGTCATTGAGCAAGGTCCATGCGCGTTGCAGCGCGGCCGGGCCAAGGTAGTCGGGGTTGCCTGCAACGGTGTCGCAGGCCGCATAGCAAACCGAGCAATTGATGCACTCGATTCCCGCATTTGCCTCAACCCGTGTTTCGCTGGTTTCATCGATTGCGGCGATTGGGTCGTCGCGGGTCAGGCTACCATGGTGCACGCCCTCGGCCCCGACCCACTTGTCAAAGAACGGATCCATATCCACAACCAGATCCTTGACCACCGGCAGGTTGCGCAACGGGCCAATGGTCACCGCGTTGTCCTTTAGGACTTTGGACATATGCGTGCGACAGGTCCAGCGGGGCACCCCGTTTACCATCATCGCGCAACTGCCGCACATGCCGACGCGGCACGCAAACCGGTAGCTGAGTGTTGGATCGGCGTTCTGCTGCACCCATGACACGACATCAAGCACGGTCTGGCTTTCATATGCAGGAACGTCGAACACATCCTGTGTATCCGGGCCTCGTTCAATGGTGACCTTGAGCATATGCGCTGTCATGAATGGCTGGGACTTTCCCGGGCTGGATGTTTCATGCCAGAGTATAGCGTACAGGGATGCTTAATGAATGCGATAATTTCTGAACCATCCTGTTAGCAACGCTTACAATCATGCGATCCGGATGGCTGGATGACACAAAGTTCCGAACCAGACCTGAACGCAGCGTTAGCTGGACGCTATTCTGACGCGCCCGATACCGGAATGGTAGAACAGCCTCTGCTGCAATCGATGGCGGGGCGCGGGTCGTGCCGCGCCTTTGAAACAACACCGGTCCCGGACGATCTGCTGCAAACACTTTGCGCCATTGCCCTGGCCTCGCCAACAAAGAGCGACCTGCAGCAACGAGACATCGTTGTGATGAAATCGCCCGAAGCGCGTGTAGAGCTTGTAAAACTTGTGTCCGGCCAGGCGTGGGTTGCACAGGCGCCGACGCTCCTTGTGTTTTGCGGAAACAATCGGCGTCAGCGGTTGTTGCACACATGGCATGAGGTGCCGTTTGCCAATGATCATATGGATGCTGTCATCAACGCGACAGCAGATGCGGCGATTGCCCTGGGTGCTTTTGTAACAGCCGCCGAGGCGATGGGCCTGGGGTGCTGCCCAATCAGTGCCATGCGGAACGAAGCGCAAGCCGTGTCGGATCTGCTTGGGCTGCCGGATCATGTGTTCCCCTTCGCGGGTCTTGCGCTGGGGTACCCGAGCGAGGCCCCTGAGATCGCAAAGCGACTGCCGTTGAGCGTCACATGCCATGTAGATCGGTATCAGGAAGATGGTCTGCGCGACGCCGTTGAACGATATGACGCAGATCGTGCTGAAACACAGCCCTACGACAAGCAGCGTTTTGTCGACA
>NZ_JBYNDP010000011.1:22330-58965 GCF_059783535.1 Tateyamaria sp.
TATGACGCAGATCGTGCTGAAACACAGCCCTACGACAAGCAGCGTTTTGTCGACATCTTTGGGCAAGCTGAAACATATGGCTGGTCAGACGACAAAGTGCGCCAATATAGCCAGCCGGAGCGCGCTGATTTTGGCGCGTATCTTCGCAAACGGGGTTTCTGCGTCGACTAGGACGCTAGACCTGAAAATCAGTAATGACAGCGGTCCCAGGCGGGGTTGGGCCATGCATTGCCCGCAATTCCGCGCTGGCACCGGACAAGGTCACCTCTCGCGCAACCATCGGGCTGAGGTCCACGTCACCCCGTTCGATCATCGACAGAAGTGACGGATACTTCCAGGCGGGCATGCCGCGTGTACCGAAGAATGAAAGTTGCTTGGTGTAGATGGCCCGCATGTTCACCTGCATCATACCCGAGCCCGCCGGCATACCCACATGCACGTGGCGGCCCAATGTGCGCAGGCACTCGACTGATGCATTGGTGGTCGCTTCGATTCCAAGCGCTTCAACAGAGACATGCGCGCCGCCGCCGGTGATATCCCGGATCGCAGCGGCTGCGTCCGTATTGGCCGCGTTCACTGCTGCATCCGCGCCAAGGGATTTGGCGTGGGTCAGCTTTTCATCCACCACGTCCACGACTACCACCTGTGCCCCAAGCATCTTGGCCAAGAGCAAGGTGGCAAGGCCAATACCCCCGGTGCCATGCACGGCGACCCACTCACCTGCCCGGACATTGGCCCGATCAGTCAGTGCGTGCCACGCAGTAGTTACCCGGCATCCCAGCCCGGCCGCCAGCGCTGGTGTCATCGTATCGGGCAGGTGAACAAGGTTGTGATCAAAGGGTACGGCCACGTATTCCGCATAGGCGCCCGGCACGCCGAAGCCCGGCACAACCTGGTTTTCGCAGGTATTGGACACGCCCGTGTGGCAGGCTGGGCAATCACCGCAAGACAGGATGAAAGGCGCAATCAACCGGTCGCCCAGCGCCTGTTTCGCCTTTGGCCCCGCCTCGACCACGGTGCCGCAGTACTCGTGACCAAGGATTGAGCCATCTTGAACACGAGGATGTTCGCCGGTCCATCCGTGATAGTCGGATCGGCAGACTCCGCAGGCCGCAACTTCAAGAACGACGCCGTTATCGGGGCAAACTGGATCGGCCACCGTTTCGATTGACAGATCTTGGCTGAATGTGCGGACAACGGCAGCGCGCATTGAGATACCCGGGAGCTATTTTGAATGTGGCAAGTTTTCTGCCACTAATCCCTTTATCCGCCAAACAGAAAAAGACAAAAGCACCCTTGGTTCATATAAGGCGGCTCGAAATTGTCGATGACAGGCTCGCGCGCCTTCATTTCGTCCTCGTCAGTGAACTAAACCGAAGCAGAGAACCATCCGCCATGCGAACGTTGGTTGTCCTTGACCATGACCGTCCAATTCAGCCCCTCGGTATCGCAGGCGCAATCGGCCATTTCCTTGGCAATCTTTTCAGGGTCCCCTTGTACTTTTCGACGAACGCCGCGTGATGTTCGTTGTATCTCGCCGAAGGTGGATTCACCATTTACTCGATGGCGACTACACCATCCGCACTCCCGCAAGATTGAATACACACAACAGTGTTCTGGCAAAATGTTTGGGGTCAAGAATTGCTACAATTGGGTTCTCTGACCACCCCCATGGTATCGCTCAGGGCCATCCACAGCCGTCTTATGGAGCATATCAACGTCCCAAGGTTCTAACATGAGTTATGTGATGGACAGAACGCTTTGTTGCCTTAACCGCACAGCTTAGATGCAGCGTCACCGCACCGTTCGAGCCACAGGACAATGCACCCTGCACAGAGAAACCTGAGATGAAGTTGTTGCGCCTGGGCATGAAGGTGTCGATCAACGTCTCCGGCGCCAGATAGACGCAGTCGTGTGCCTGACCCGATGGGATAACAAAGCTTTCGCCCGGACCCACAATGCGTCTGGTGTCACCAAGCGTGAATTCGAACCGCCCGCTTTCAACATAGGTGGATTGCACGTGAGGATGATCATGCAATACGCCGACGGCCCCCTCCGCTGAGAAGCGGAAGGCCACCACCATCATATCGGGATGATCGGCCAGCACTTGCCGTGTGACGCCCTCGCTCGTCTGAATGATCGGGTGGCTCCGAGTGACGGTCATGAGAATAGCATGCCACCGTTGATGTCGATATTTGTTCCGGTCAGGAAGGCGCTGTCGTCGCAGGCCAGGAACAATACAAGGTTCGCGGTATCCTCGACATGCCCCTGACGCTTGAGCGGGGCGTTCGCTTCAAATCCGCGGCGGCCCGCGTCGGGTGTGTGGATGTTATGGAAATCCGTGTCGATCATGCCGGGGCAAAGCGCATTGACGCGGATGTCTGGGCCCAGCTCCTTGGCCAAACCACGCGTTATGGTCATAACGGCCCCCTTGGATGTCGCATACGCCACCGCACCTGGCCCACCCCCGTCACGTCCAGCTTGGCTGGCAAGATTCACAATGGTACCTTGCGACATGTGGGCGAGGCAGGCCTTCGTCATCAAGAAGGTGCTTGTGAGGTTAAGGGACATTACAGCATTCCAATGATCCAAGTCCATCTCAGCAATGGTCTTGCGCGCGATCAGGCCTCCAGCATTGTTCACAAGGATGTCTACACCACCGAAGGCCTCGACCGTCTGTGCGACCAATGCGTCCGCGTCTGCCGTTTCGTTCAGATCGCCTTGAATCGCGATGGCCTTGCCGCCAATCGCCTCGACCTGTGCCACTGTTTCTTCTGCACCTTTTGAACTGGTAAAATAGTTGATGGCGACATTTGCTCCTTCGGAGGCCAGTTTCACAGCAACGGCACGGCCAATGTCGCGGCCACCTCCGGTCACGATGGCTGTTTTGCCTGCAAGTTTCATAAAGCTCTCTCCTGTCAGGGCGGGCGCTATGCGGCCCGAGGGTTCGGGATAAATGATGTTTCGGGGATCACGGGAATGCACCGGGCATGAGGATTCTGGGCAGCCACAATATGATGTCGGGAACTGCGGCGAGGAGGATCAGGATCGCCAGCATCGGGGCGAGTATGATCGCCACTTCGCGCAGCACCTGAACCACGTTCAGGCCCCCGATGGCTGATGAGATCAACAGACACAGCCCATAGGGTGGCGTCACCAATCCGAATGCCAGCGACACGATCCCGATAATCGCGAACGCGATTGGATCAACGCCGCCAGCCTGCGCCACCGGCATCAGAACCGTGCCCAGAATGATGATGGTCGGGATTGCATCGATGAAGAGCCCAAAGATCAGGAAAAGCGCTGCGATGACGAGCGCGGTGCCGAACGAGCCGAATTCCCACGCGGTCAGGATACCGACGATCAAGCGCGGGGCGTTGTAAAAGGATAAGAGCCAGCCAAAGGCAGTTGCCGTGCCAATGGCGAACAGTGAAATGGCAGCAAACCGCGCAGTGTCGTACAGGATGAAGCCAAGATCGCGTGGCTTTACCGTTCGATAGACGAACATGCCCAGGATCAGGGCATAGCCCGCTGCGATGATGGCGCTCTCTGTTGGTGTGACGATGCCGCCCACGATGCCGCCAATCACGAAGATCGGTGTGAGTAGCGCGAGGGCCGCCCCTTTCCAAGCCGCGAGGAATTCGTGCAAGTCTGGCCGCGCCGTCACCGGATACCCGCGGACCTTCGCGAAACCATAGACTGTCGCCATCAGGGCAAGTCCGATCATCAGACCCGGCACGGCACCGCCCAGAAACAGCGCCCCGACCGAGACCTGCATCACCCCGCCCCAGACGATCATAAGGATGGACGGCGGAATGATCACACCCATCACGGATGAACAGGCGGTGATCGCAACGGCAAAGCGCGTGTCATACCCCTCTTTCTGCATGGCGGGGATCAGGATCTTGCCAATCCCGGCAGCATCGGCCGTGGAGGACCCCGAGATACCGGCAAACAACATGGACACAGCTACGTTCACATGCCCAAGACCGCCCGGTAGCCAGCCAGTGAGAACGCGGGCCAGTTCGATCAAACGATCGGTGACTTTGCCGCTATTCATAAGATTTGCCGCAAGCAGGAAAAACGGCACGGCCAAAAGGATGAAAGAATTGTAGGACTGGAACATCCGGTCCAGCACGATGAACGGTGTTAGGCGCAACTCGATCAGCACGACCGGTACCGTGGACAAGCCAAGCGCGAAGGCCACGGGAATCCGGATCAGGATGAGGACAAGGAAGCCCAAAATGAGCATGAGGCTTGCCGTGGCAGTGTCGAGGATCATCGGATGTCTCTGGCGGGTTCGCGGAACACCGCGACCTCCTGCACAAGCCGGTAGCTGGCAAAAATGGACCAGATAACGCCAACAACTGGCAGGGAAATATGGGTAATCAAAAGATTGGCGCGCATCATCACCGACCGCTGGTTGCTGCCAAACTCGGCATATTCAATCCCATAGATTGCAAACAGCAGCCCGAATATGAGGATCGCCAGATGAACAATCCCGTTCTGGATCAGACGCAGCAGGGGGCGCTGCGCATCCGGGATCACCCGTACATCAAAATGTGTGCCGTCCCAGACAGCAACCATTGATCCAATCATGACGATCCATATGAAGATGAATGTCGCCAGTTCCTCGGTCCAGAGATATGTAGGGATCAGGCCAGTGTAGCGAGAGATCACCTGCATCGCGACCGGGATGGCCAGAACGCCCATCAGCACGCCAAGCAAGATGCGAAGACCGATGCAAAACCGGTCTAGAAGTCGTCCAACCATGTTCTGTCCTATGCGGAAGTGTCCCCAAACTGGGTCAAAGAGGCAACGGACGGCACCCCAAGAAGGTGCCGCCCGTCTTTATGAGATTACATCCCGCGAATGCGCTCAAGCAGTTCGGTTGCGCCCAGCTCTTCAGCATAAGCATCCTGAACCGGCTGCACGAGTTCAAGCATCTTTTCACGCCCTGCGAAGTCGTGAACCTTGATCTGACCGGCATCCGCCATCGCCTGCAGCTTTTCGCCGTCCTGCCCGCTTTCAAGGGCACGACCAAACGCACCGGCCTCGGCCCCTGCGTCCTTGATGGCGGCCTGAAGATCGGCTGGCAGACCGTCAAAGATCTTGGCTGACATCACGATTGGGCGCACGGTGATGGTGTGCTGCGTCAACGAGATATGCGGAGCGACCTCATAGAACTTCAGGTTCTGAATTGACGCCGCCTCGTTTTCAAATCCTGCGATCACACCCGTTTGGATGGCGTTATAGACCTCGTTATACGCGATGGCCGACGGTGCAGCACCCACTGCCGAGAATGTCTGTGCCTGAATTGGCGCACCCATCACCCGCATCCGATGGCCGGCGAGTTCTTCCATATTGGTAATAGGCTCGGCCGAGGCGAGGTTCCTGACACCGCCACCGTGATAGCCGACGATGACAATTCCGGCAGCTTCGCGCAGATCATCCTCCAGCGGTTGCAGCGCGTCGGATGATAGTACGGCATTCCAATGATCGAGATCGCGGAACAGGAAAGGCATGTCCATCAGCGGGATCGATTCCGAAAAAACGGCCATGTTGGACGGTGCGAGGATCGTATAGTCGACCGCGACGCCCTGATTGAGATAGGTCACATAGTCGGATTCAACGCCCAGTTCGCCGTTGAGACGCAGATCAAAAGCGACCTCGCCA
The DNA here is from genome assembly GCF_059783535.1 of Tateyamaria sp. Classification (NCBI taxonomy): domain Bacteria; kingdom Pseudomonadati; phylum Pseudomonadota; class Alphaproteobacteria; order Rhodobacterales; family Roseobacteraceae; genus Tateyamaria; species Tateyamaria sp. Next base: position 28,007 of record NZ_JBYNDP010000011.1, read on the forward strand.
TCGTATTTGTCGGCCACCAGCCGTTCGAATTCGCGCAGCGTCTGAGTGAACGCGTGCTCTTCATCGAACATGCTTGCGCCCCGCAGAGTGACATCGGCTTGCGCGATGGAAACGCCACCGATCAGGACAGCAGCGGCCACCGCTGCCTTCAGTGAAAAGTTGAACATGTGAACCTCCCATTCATGTTCTGGTCTTCCTGTGTGGCTGCCGCCCTTCTCAGACGGAAACCATAACGGAGGGCATGGGCCGACGGGTCGGGAGCTTAATCATGGGGAACGGTATTGGCTGTTGATTGCCGGCCACTGGGAACCCCGCAGAACTTCACTCCTATCGACCTAATGGTCCTGTCCCTTCCTGAAGTGGGGCTAGGCAACACGAAAACTTGTATACTAGTCAACAAGAAAGTTTACATTTACCGATATCAGGCTATTTTCGGCGTTGTCGAACGCCGTACCAACTGTTGTCTGGTATGCAGAAACTGGGGGTTCCCAAGCCTTGTATCTTTGGCACAATGCGACAATCGAATATCGGAAAGACAAACACCAATGGCATCCACAGAGACCGTTGATCGCGTTACCAGCACAGACCGTATCTTTGAGGAGTTATATGCTCGGATCGTAGGGCTTGATCTGCTTCCCGGCACAAAAATTTCTGAAACGGATGTGGCGAAGTCCTTTGGATATTCACGTCAACCCGTGCGCGAGGCGTTCACCCGTCTTGCCAATCTGAACTTGCTGCTCATCCGCCCTCAACGGGCCACGGTTGTTCGCCCGTTTTCGCGGGATTTGATTGCCAACGCCCGTTTCGTGCGTGCGGCAATTGAACTTGAGGTAGTGCGCAACGCTGCCCAGTCGCGCGACATTGCATTCGACGCTGATCTCAAGGCGAGCCTACGCGCGCAGCGGGAGGCCATTGCGGCTGAAGACACGAAGGCGTTCCATGATCTGGACTACGACTTTCACCGCTTGCTCTGCCTATCGGCCGGCCGCCCCTTCGCGTTCGAGATGATCGCTGCAAACAAGGCGCAGGTTGATCGGCTGTGCATGTTGTCACTCACCAGCACTGAGGCAATGGAAACGCTGTATGAAGATCACGATGGGTTGGTGCAGGCGCTGCTTGGGCAGGATGCGGAGGCCGCTGATCGCATTCTACGCCAACACCTTAATCGCCTCGATCCGATCATCGACGCGATCTATACAACGCATAAGGGCTATTTCGAAGAGTAAGCGCACGATTCAGGTCCAGGACTGTCGGATTTTTGGTGCCCAGAAGAGGACTCGAACCTCCACGTCCATACGGACACTAGCACCTGAAGCTAGCGCGTCTACCAATTCCGCCATCTGGGCACGGGTTGGTGGAGCGTCGTTTAAGCGTGGTGCTTGGGGGTGTCAATCCGATTCTGTATGATCGTCAGGGTATGGCACAGGTCTTCTGAGCGACGGCTTTGAAAAAACCTCAAATCCGGCCTTTGCCGTGCCAAATTGGCGTCTTGTCTGCGCGCAAAGCGACAGATAGACCCGTTTCGAACCTGTGCGCGAGGAGCAAGACATGTCCCAGCTGGTCACGATCTATGGCGGATCCGGTTTTGTAGGGCGGTACATCGCAAGACGGATGGCCAAGGCAGGTTGGCGCGTGCGTGTGGCCGTGCGCCGCCCGAACGAAGCGATCTTTGTTAAACCCTATGGTGTTGTGGGGCAGGTTGAGCCTGTTCTTTGCAATATCCGCGACGATGCGTCGGTTGCGCAGGTGATGATGGGGGCTGATGCTGTCGTAAACTGCGTTGGAATTCTCGCCAAACAGGGCAAGAACACTTTTGACGCGGTGCAGGCTGAAGGAGCGGAGCGGATTGCGCGCATCGCAGCTGAGCAGGGCATCCAAAAGATGATCCATGTCTCAGCAATCGGTGCGGATGCCGAAAGCGACAGCAATTACGCCCGCACCAAGGCCGAAGGTGAAGCCGCTGTGCTGCAGTACATGCCGAAGGCGGTGATTTTGCGCCCCTCCATTATCTTTGGGCCTGAGGACCAGTTCTTTAACCGGTTTGCTTCCATGTCCCGTTTGGGTCCGGTCCTGCCTGTTGTCGGTGCGGAGACGCGGTTCCAACCTGTCTATGTTGATGATGTTGCCAAAGCTGCCGAACGTGCGCTGACAACCGATGTACCCGCCGGTGTGTATGAGCTTGGTGGCCCGGACGTGAGTACATTCCGGGCGTTGATGACTTTGATGCTCGAGGTGATCCGTCGCCGCCGTGCCGTTGTGAATATTCCGTTTTGGGCCGCATCCATCATGGGGTTTGGCTTTGACACGCTGAATGCGCTGACACTTGGGCTGGTCCCGGCGCAGATTACGCGTGATCAGGTGCGCAACCTGCGCAATGACAACGTGGTGCCCGACGGCGCCAAAGGTTTTGAGGACCTTGGGATTGATCCGATCGCGATGAGCTCGGTTCTGCCCGACTATCTTTGGCGTTTCCGCCCCTCGGGCCAATATGATGCGATCAAGGAAAGCGCACGGAACCTTCGCGTCTAACTGTAGGCCCAGACCAATAAGCCCATCCCGAGGATGACGCGGTAGATCACGTAGGGTGTGAAGCTGACGCTGCGCAGCAACCGCATCATCAGGACCAGTGCGGCAAGCGCCGCGATAAAGGCAAACGCTGCGGCTATGACTGCATCGCGCATCACAGCCCAATTCGCATCGCTGACGACATCAACACTCAACACCGCACCGGACGCGATGATGACCGGAATCGACATGAGCATCGACAGTTTGGCTGCCCCTTCGCGCTCATATCCAAGGGCACGGGCGGCGGTTATGGTGATCCCTGACCGTGATGTGCCAGGGATCAGCGCCAGACACTGAGCAAGACCCATCAAGCCGGCGTGCTTGACCGTCCACCTTTCCGCTGCGCGGTCCGCCGGGCCGCGTTTGTCAGCCCAATAAAGGACAAGACCGAAGATGAGCATGGTCCATCCAATCACCGCCGCACTGCGCATGGCCTCGTCTAGCCCGGTTGCCTTTATCGCAAAGCCAACAATCAACGCTGGAATCGTTGCCGTGATCAAGCACAGGGCCAGGAATGCGCCCTGGGTGTCGACCTTGCGCTGTGCAAGCCGGGTCAAGCCATGAGCCGCAGTTCGTACGTCCGCCCAGAAGTACAAGATGACCGCGAGCAATGTGCCGACATGTACTGCAACATCGATGGCAAGACCCTGATCTGGTGTTCCGGTCAGTGTTGGCAACAAGATGAGGTGCCCAGATGATGACACAGGCAAAAATTCGGTGATGCCTTGAATGATGGCTACCATCAAAAGTTGAAAAAGAGTCATCTTGCGCCTAGTCCTGTGATACGGTGACGTTACAAGCCTTTGATTCTGAACGTAAAGCAGGAATATAGGTCCGGCTCGGATATATTTTTGAGCCAAATTTCCAAAACTGACGTTGCGATTTCGCGAGAAATCCGAAACAAAGTCAACAATACTGACTTTTAATTCCCTTCGCTATATCATAAACGGCGCAGACCGCTTGTTGGAGGATATGTCTTGGCTGAACAACCGATGCTGAAATTCGTGAATATCGAACGTGACATGCCCGAGAAGCGTGACGCAGAATTACGTCGCGACGATTTCCACGAGATTTATGCCGAGTACGCTGATGCCAAGGCCAAAGAGCAGGCGTCGCGCTGTTCGCAATGCGGTGTGCCCTACTGCCAATCGCATTGCCCCTTGCACAACAACATCCCCGACTGGCTGAAACTGACGGCCGAGGGGCGCTTGCGGGAAGCCTATGAGGTAAGCCAGGCGACCAATACCTTCCCTGAAATCTGTGGTCGCATCTGCCCGCAGGACCGTCTGTGCGAAGGCAATTGCGTCATTGAACAATCCGGCCACGGCACTGTCACCATTGGGTCGGTTGAGAAATACATCACGGACACCGCTTGGGAAGAAGGCTGGGTCATGCCCATCGCGCCCAAGACCGAACGCGCTGAATCCGTCGGCATCATCGGGGCTGGCCCTGGTGGTCTGGCCGCTGCGGATGTGCTGCGTCGTGCTGGCGTTCAGGTCACCGTGTATGACCGCTATGACCGCGCGGGCGGGTTGATGACCTACGGCATCCCCGGCTTCAAGCTGGAAAAAGATGTTGTCATGCGTCGCAATGAACAGCTTGAGGCGGGCGGCGTTAAATTCGTGCTGAACTGTGACGTGGATGCGGATATCTTCACCTCGATCCGGGCCGAGCATGACGCGGTGATCATCGCAACCGGCGTCTACAAAAGCCGTGATCTTTCAATGCCTAACGGCGAAGCGGCGGGCATCGAAAAGGCCATTGATTTTCTGACCGCATCGAACCGCAAGAGCTTTGGCGACGAAGTGCCTGACTTTGACAATGGCCGCCTTAATGCTGAGGGCAAGCGGGTTGTCGTCATCGGTGGTGGCGACACAGCAATGGACTGCGTGCGGACGTCGATCCGGCAGGGCGCGACATCTGTCAAATGCCTGTACCGCCGCGACCGCGCGAACATGCCCGGGTCGCAACGCGAGGTGCAGAACGCCGAGGAAGAAGGCGTTGTCTTTGAATGGTTGAGCGCGCCCAAGGGCTTTACCACAGACGGTGAAAAGGTTGCCGGTGTGATGGTGCAAAAGATGCGTCTGGGTGCACCCGATGCCACGGGTCGCCAAGCGCCCGAAGTGATCGAGGGGGCCGATTATGTTGAAGAGGCGGACCTTGTGATCAAGGCGTTGGGCTTTGAGCCAGATGACCTGCCGACCCTCTGGGACACTGACGGCCTAGACGTCACCCGCTGGGGCACGATCAAGGCCGAGTTCACAACGGGCAAGACGGCCGCTGAAGGCATTTACGCGGTAGGTGATATTGTGCGGGGTGCTTCTTTGGTCGTTTGGGCCATCCGGGATGGTCGAGATTGTGCCGAAGCGATCCTGTCCGACTTTAACGTCGGATCGACTGTATTGGCCGCCGAGTAGGCCCGCCATACAGGGGGCAGCCCCCGTACACTAGGCGTGCACCCCCTGTACACCGGGCGCGCGCGCAGCATTGATAAATTGGCAACGGATAGGTCAGCATCGCTGACTGGAGGAACGGACAAGATGGAACAGAAGGGAGGATGCCTGTGTGGTGCTGTGCGCTTTGTTGCGCGCAATGTGCCAACCACTTTTGGCATTTGCCACTGCCCATCCTGCCGCCGTTGGACCGGATCGGCCCTGTGTGAAGTGAGCATAAAGACCGATGACCTGACCTGGACCGGCACTGAACACATCGCCACGCGTGCCAGCAGCGACTGGGCCGAACGGGCGTGGTGCCGTGAGTGTGGGACCAACCTGTATTTCCGCCAAACGAAGCAGGACCAATGGTTTGGCGGCACCGATCTGCCGCTTGGTATCTTTGACGACCCGGACGCTTTCACACTGAGCCACGAGATATTTGTGGATCACACACCGGAGGGCCTGCATCTGGAAGATAACGGCCAAAAGCGTTTGACGCGCGCCGATGTCGTTGCCATCAATCCGACGGTAGATGAATCATGAAGCAGCTTGCAGGCATCACCATCGCTCTGGCGAACGTCTGCGCTGTGCCGGCCTTGGCCCAGCAGGATGCATCACGTTTCTATCCGCCAGCCGGCTGCACCGAGATTTTGACGATCCAGAGCCGCGGGTGCGAGGTGACGCATCTGTACACCTGCGAGGCGGATGCCGACGGCGAGCAGTGGGGCATCACCTTTGACGTCGATGGGCCAAGCAACTTGGGCAAGATCGACTATGAAACCCAGTGGGTCGAAAGCTATGAGATGTTTCCGATGCGCCGGTTTGTTCTGGTCGAGCCGCCCGCCGATCCGGCGAACATGACCGAATTGCTGGAGACAGGGGTCGACAGCCTTGATTTTCAGCAACGCGGGCCGGACGGGTTGAACCGCTACGTCGGGTTCGACCGCATTCTGCCGGGTGAGATTGTGATTGACGGCGAAACGCTGTTGAAAACGCAGTTTTCCATGCGCAGCGAGCTGGCCGACGGCACCGTTTTCGAGTTGGAAGGCAACGAATACATCATTCCGCGTCTGCGCCGTTTCATCAGTGGCAACTACACCCGCACCGACACTGACGAACCCATCTCATGGGACAATTCACCGATCGACTTTGTGTACCCCGGAGAGCCCGGGTTCTTCACCAAAACGCCGCTATATGAGTGCGAGCCGACGCTGGCGCGTTTCGCAAGCCCGAAGAAAGGAACCGACCAATGACCAAATATGATGCCGACTGGGTCCGCCGTGAGGAAGCCAAGCGCACGTTTATGGCCGAGAATGGTCTGTATTCGGAAGCCGAGGAACATTCGTCCTGCGGTGTGGGTTTGGTTGTGTCCGTGGATGGCACGAAAAGTCGGGCTGTTGTTGAAAACGGGATCAAGGCACTGAAAGCCATTTGGCACCGGGGTGCGGTCGATGCCGATGGCAAGACCGGCGACGGCGCAGGCATTCACGTGCAAATCCCCGAAGCGTTTTTCTATGACCAGATCGAGCGCACCGGCCACACCCCCAACCGCGACCAGATGGTTGCTGTTGGTCAGGTGTTTCTGCCCCGCACCGACTTTGGCGCGCAAGAGACCTGCCGGACCATCGTGGAAACCGAAGTGCTGCGCATGGGCTATTACATTTATGGCTGGCGCCATGTGCCTGTGAACATCGACTGCCTTGGTGAAAAGGCCAATGCCACCCGTCCCGAGATTGAGCAGATCCTGATTTCAAATTCCAAAGGTGTGGACGAAGAGACGTTTGAGCGCGAGCTGTATGTCATTCGCCGCCGGATCGAGAAGGCTGCCGCTGCCGCGCAGGTGCCTGAGCTGTATATCGCGTCGATGTCGTGCCGGTCGATCATCTACAAGGGCATGATGCTGGCCGAGCAGGTGGCGGAGTTCTATCCCGACCTTCTGGACGAGCGGTTCGAGAGCGCTTTTGCCATCTATCACCAGCGCTATTCCACCAACACCTTCCCCCAATGGTGGCTGGCGCAGCCGTTCCGCATGTTGGCCCACAATGGCGAAATCAACACGCTGAAGGGCAACCTGAACTGGATGAAATCTCACGAGATCCGCATGGCCTCCGGTGCCTTTGGTGAGATGGCCGAGGACATCAAACCCATCGTGGCCAGCGGGTCGAGTGACTCGGCGGCGTTGGACGCCGTGTTCGAGATGCTGGTCCGCGCGGGCCGCAATGCACCGATGGCCAAGACCATGCTGGTGCCGGAGTCGTGGTCGAAGCAGGCGGTAGAGCTGCCGCAGGCGTGGCGCGACATGTATTCCTACTGCAACTCGGTGATGGAGCCGTGGGACGGCCCTGCTGCTTTGGCAATGACCGATGGCCGTTGGGTTTGTGCTGGATTGGACCGGAATGGTCTGCGCCCCATGCGCTATGTTGTGACCAATGACGGGATGGTCATTGCCGGGTCCGAAACCGGGATGGTGCCGCTGGAAGAGGCCGGTGTTGTTGAAAAGGGCGCGCTGGGCCCGGGCCAGTTGCTGGCGGTTGATATGGTCGAGGGTAAGCTGTTCCACGACACCGAGATCAAGGATCAGCTTGCGGCCTCGCAGCCCTTTGGTGAGTGGGTTGGCAAGATCACCGATCTTGAATCCGCCTTGTCCGGTGTGACTGAGAAGGCGCTGTTCGAAGGCGAGGCATTGCGCCGGCGTCAGATTGCGGCCGGCTATTCGATCGAGGAGCTGGAGAGCATTCTGGCCCCGATGGCCGAGGATGGGAAAGAGGCACTGGCGTCGATGGGGGATGACACGCCCTCTGCCGTGTTGTCCAAGAAGTACCGCCCGCTGTCGCATTTCTTCCGGCAGAACTTTTCCCAGGTGACGAACCCGCCGATTGACAGCTTGCGCGAGTATCGGGTGATGAGCCTGAAGACGCGGTTCGGTAACCTCAAGAACGTGCTGGATGAAAGCAGTGCGCAGACCGAGATCATCACGCTGGACAGCCCGTTTGTGGGCAATGCACAGTGGGATGAGCTGATCACGCATCTGAACGCCGATCTGGTCGAGATTGACTGTACCTTTGAAACCGGACAGGGCGCGCTGAGCGCGGGGTTGGCGCGTATCCGGGCAGAAGCCGAAGACGCTGTGCGTTCAGGTGCGGGGCACATCGTGCTGACCGATCAGCATTCGGATGCGGACAAGGTGGCGATGCCGATGATACTGGCAACGTCCGCCGTGCATTCGCATCTGACGCGGCAGGGCTTGCGGACCTTCTGCTCGCTCAATGTGCGGAGTGCCGAGTGCATCGACCCACATTACTTTGCCGTGCTGATTGGCTGCGGGGCGACCGTCGTTAACGCTTACCTCGCCGAAGACTCACTGGCCGACCGCATTGATCGCGGGCTGCTGGATGGCACGCTGACCGAGAACGTGGCGCGCTATCGCAATGCCATCGATCAGGGTCTGCTCAAAATCATGGCAAAGATGGGGATTTCCGTGGTGTCCTCCTATCGCGGCGGGCTGAACTTTGAAGCCGTGGGCTTGTCCCGCGCCATGTGTGCCGAGTTCTTCCCCGGCATGACCAGCCGCATCAGTGGCATCGGTGTGACCGGCATTCAGTCCAAGGTGGAGGACGTTCACGCCCAAGGCTGGACCGGCACCAACGTTCTGCCCATCGGTGGTTTCTACAAGGCGCGGAAGTCGGGTGAGACGCACGCGTGGGAAGCGACGTCGATGCACATGATGCAGATGGCGTGCAACCGAGCGTCCTACCAGATGTGGCAGCAGTATTCGGCCAAGATGCGGTCGAACCCGCCGATCCATCTGCGCGACCTGATGGACATCAAGCCGTTGGGCAAGCCGGTTCCGCTGGAAGAGGTGGAAAGCATCACCTCGATCCGCAAGCGCTTTGTCACGCCGGGGATGTCGCTGGGCGCGCTGTCGCCCGAGGCGCACAAGACGCTGAATGTGGCGATGAACCGGATTGGCGCGAAGTCGGACAGTGGCGAGGGCGGCGAAGATCCGGCCCACTTCCACCCCGAACCCAATGGCGACAACCCGTCGGCCAAGATCAAGCAGGTCGCGTCGGGCCGCTTTGGTGTGACCGCCGAGTACCTGAACCAGTGCGAAGAGCTGGAGATCAAGGTGGCTCAGGGCGCGAAACCCGGTGAGGGTGGGCAGCTGCCTGGCATGAAGGTGACCGACCTGATCGCGCGGTTGCGGCACTCGACCAAGGGCGTGACGCTGATTTCGCCCCCGCCGCACCACGACATCTATTCGATCGAGGATCTGGCGCAGCTGATCTATGACCTCAAGCAGATCAACCCGCGCTGCAAGGTGACGGTGAAACTGGTGGCGTCCTCTGGCGTTGGCACGATTGCCGCCGGTGTGGCAAAGGCCAAGGCCGACGTGATCCTGATTTCCGGCCACAACGGGGGCACCGGTGCATCGCCTGCGACGTCGATCAAATACGCTGGCCTGCCGTGGGAAATGGGCCTGACCGAAGCGCACCAAGTGCTGGCGATGAACAACCTGCGCGACCGGGTGACCTTGCGGACCGATGGTGGTCTGCGCACGGGCCGTGACATTGTCATGGCAGCAATGTTGGGGGCCGAGGAATACGGCATCGGCACTGCGGCCCTGATCGCGATGGGCTGTATCATGGTGCGTCAGTGTCAGTCGAACACCTGCCCCGTGGGCGTGTGTACACAGGACGAAAGCCTGCGCGCGAAGTTCACCGGCAATGCGGACAAGGTGGTGAACCTGATCACCTTCTATGCCCAGGAGGTGCGTGAGCTGCTGGCCGAAATCGGTGCGCGTAGCTTGGATGAGGTGATTGGCCGGGCGGACCTGTTGGCGCAGGTGTCGCGTGGATCGGCCCATCTGGATGATCTGGACCTGAACCCGATGCTCATCTCGGTCGATGGGGCAGCGGACATCGTTTATGATCGTGATCGCGAACGGAATGCAGTGCCTGACACGCTGGACGCACAGATCGTGCGCGATGCGGCGCGGTTCCTTGAGGACGGTGAGAAGATGCAACTGCAATATGCGGTGCAGAACACCCACCGGACTGTGGGCACCCGCACATCCAGCCACATCGTGAGGAAGTTCGGAATGCGCAACACCCTGCAGTCCGACCATCTGACTGTGAAGCTGACCGGATCAGCGGGACAGTCCTTGGGTGCCTTTGCGGCACCGGGTCTGAAGCTGGAAGTGTCGGGCGATGCCAACGATTATGTGGGCAAGGGTCTGTCGGGCGGCACCATTGTGGTGCGCCCGCCCATGGCGTCGCCCATCCTGGCCGCTGACAACACCATCATTGGCAACACCGTGCTGTACGGTGCCACCGACGGCTACCTGTTTGCGGCGGGTCGCGCGGGCGAGCGTTTCGCCGTGCGCAATTCGGGCGCCAAGGTGGTGATCGAGGGCTGCGGGTCGAACGGGTGCGAGTACATGACTGGCGGTATCGCTGTCATTCTGGGTGAGATCGGGGCCAACTTTGGTGCGGGTATGACCGGCGGCATGGCCTATCTGTATGATCCGGAGGGCAAGTCACAGGCGCTGATGAACATGGAAACGCTGGTAACCTGCCCGGTGACCGTGGACCATTGGAAGGCGCAGCTTGAAGGGTTGCTGGAACGTCACCTGGAAGAGACAGGCAGCGCCAAGGCCGCCGCCATCCTACAGCACTGGGATGTCGAGCAGCACAATTTCCTTCAGATCTGTCCGAAGGAAATGCTGGACAAGCTCGAGCACCCGATCAGCCTCGAAGAAACAGCCATTCCGGCAGAATAGTCAGCTTTCGGAGCGGGCGACCAGCTTGGTCGCCTGTTCCTTGCTGCCCAGATGCGTGTTTTCAGCAAGGATGTCCGCAACCCGCGTGGGCATTGTCCCCAACTTGTTTGCAATGACGTGGTTTGCATCACCAGACCATTTGAGAACCCAGACAAGGGCTGCGTCGGCTGCGTTGAGCACGCGGTATTGCTGCGCAATGGCCCCCGGCCGGGCCTCGGTTGTTGGCTCAATCATCTCCTATCTCCGTGCAGGGTTGAGTGCCTCCACCACGGCAAAAATAGCAGACATCGTTAACGCGTCTTAGAGATTAACGCTTTGTAATTAAGTTTAATTTTTGATGAATTGGTGAACAGAGCGTTGCGGTCTGGTCTTCACATGCGCCTGCCATATCTTATACCCATGCGATTTCTTGTTCTTGTTTTTTGGATGCTGGCTGGTGCTGTATCGGCAGAGCCTTTGCGCATGCTGGCCATTGGGGACAGCATATTGGCCTGGCACAAGTGGACCGGGCGGGACATTCCGTCCATCATGGGCGACAGGCTGAATGCACAGGTTCAAAACAGTGCAGTGGCAGGCGCGCGTTTTTCCAACGCTTCGTCCTTTGGCCGTGCCGCGGGGTTTGATGTGCGTGCGCAGTACCGGGCCGGGGCGTGGGATGTGATCCTGATCAATGGTGGGGCCAATGATTTCCTGAATGATTGCAAATGCAGTGCCTGCGACGCCGTTCTGGACGGATTGATTGCACCCGATCTGACGGGCGAAGTGCCTGCCTTTCTGTCCCGTCTGCGTCAAAGCGGGGCACGTGTGATCTGGATGGGGTACTATGCCAGCCCGCGGTCGGGGCCCTTTGTTGGCTGCCGTCCCTACCTGGTCGAATACGACGCCCGCCTCGCCAAACTGGCTGCCGTAACCCCAGGCCTGCGTTTCGTGGACAGCGAGGATGTGATGGACCCATCCGTTCGGTCGCAATATGCCTTTGACGGCATCCATCCTTCCCCATCAGGAGCGCGTCGTATTGGCACCTATCTGGCGCAATCTCTGGCGCGATAGTTCACTTGGCATGTTCTGCGTTCTATAGCTGGGCGCATGGCAAGAAAGAGCAGTAAACGCACATCAAAAGCCAAGGTAAAGCGTCGGTTTCGGCCGGGCCGCTGGTTGTTTCGGTGGACATTGCGCGGCGTGAGCGTGGTGTTCCTGGTGGCCGTTGTCGCGGCCCTGCTGTGGTCTGTCATCAACCCCCCCACGACCCTTTACATGATGCAGGAGTCCCGCCGTTTGGGCGGCGTGGACCATGAGTGGGTCCCGATCGAGGAGATTTCTCCGATCATGGCGCGGGCGGCTGTGGCCGCAGAGGACGCCAATTTCTGTCTGCATTGGGGCTTGGACGTGGTTGCCATTCGCCGCGCGATTGATGCGGGGGCCAGCCGCGGCGCGTCGACCATCAGCCAGCAAGTCGTGAAGAATGTGTACCTGTGGCATGGCCGGTCCTGGGTGCGGAAGGTCATGGAAGCCGCAATGACCCCGCTGGTCGAGGCGCTGTGGTCGAAGCGGCGCATTCTTGAGGTTTATCTGAATGTGGCGGAGTTCGACGAAGGTGTCTTTGGTGTCGAGGCGGCGGCGCGTCACTACTTTGGTGTGGGGCCGGATGCGTTGACGAATGTGCAGGCCGCCCGTCTGGCCGCGATCCTGCCGAACCCCAAGGGCCGGTCGGCCAGTCAGCCGTCATCTTTCGTGCGCAAGCGGGCCGGTCAGATCCTGGATGGGGCGGCCACGATCCGCGCGGATGGCCGTGCGCGGTGTTTCCAGAGTTGAAAATCGTGGTCCAGCCGTGCATGGATGCCAGACGTTTGACCAATCCGGATTGACCATGGCCCGCCTGTTCCACGTTCCCCTGTCCCCGTTCTGCCGCAAGGTGCGTCTGAGCCTTGCCGAGAAGAAGATCGAGGTTGAGCTGGTCGAGGAGCGCTATTGGGAGGCAGACCCGGATTTCCTGCGCCGCAACCCTGCGGCCAAGGTGCCAGTCCTGCGTCTGGATGGCGTGATGATGAGCGAGAGTGCGGCCATCTGCGAATATATCGAGGAGACGCGGCCCGAACCGTCGCTGATGCCGTCGGAACCGGTGGCCAAGCTGGAGGTGCGGAGGCTTGTGGGGTGGTTCGACGACAAGTTTCACCGCGAGGTGACGTCGAAGCTGCTCTATGAGCGGGTGAACAAGAAGGTCATGGGCCAGGGCTTTCCCGACAGCCGCAACGTCAAGGATGGGGCCAAGGCGATCAAGTATCATCTCGACTACATGACATGGCTGTTGGATCATCGGCGTTGGCTGGCGGGCGATGTGATGACGCTGGCCGATTTTGCGGCGGCTGCGCATCTGTCTGCTTTGGACTATATTTCGGACGTGGACTGGAACCGTTCGGAGGTGGTCAAGGATTGGTATGCCAAGATCAAGTCGCGCCCAGCGTTTCGGAGCATCTTGGCCGATCAGGTGCCAGGGTTCCCGCCGCCGCGGCATTATAATGATCTGGATTTTTGATCTGCCTGTTGGACTGGGGCGCTGCCCCAGACCCCGCGGTTTTTTCGGCGAAATGAAGAGATGGACCTGAAGGAGCGAGTCATAGGGCGCGCTCTGGATGAGGGCTTCGTCATGGCGCGGGTCTGCCGTCCGGATGCGGTACCGGAAGTGCCGGAGCGGCTGGCCGCTTTTGTCGAGGCCGGGCGGCACGGGCAGATGGGGTGGATGGCCGAGCGGATGCATTGGCGCGGCAACCCGGCGGCGCTGTGGCCCGAGGCGCGGTCCGTAATCATGCTGGCCGAAAGCTACACCCCTGAGCATGACCCTTTGGCCGTGTTGGAGCGACCTGAGTTGGGGGCTGTGTCCGTCTATGCGCAGGGGCGGGACTATCATGACATCGTCAAGAAACGCCTGAAGCGGTTAGCGCGCTGGCTCATTTCCGAAGCGGGCGGTGAAGTGAAGGTGTTTGTCGATACAGCCCCGGTGCCTGAGAAGGCTTTGGGACAGGCGGCAGGTTTGGGTTGGCAAGGCAAACATACCAATCTTGTTAGTCGGGAGTGGGGCAGTTGGGCCTTCTTAGGCTCTGTTTTTACCACTTTGGATCTGAATCCGGATCCGCGTGAAATCGATCATTGTGGGTCCTGCCGCGCTTGTCTGGATATTTGCCCGACAAAGGCCTTTCCTGCCCCCTATCAACTGGATGCGCGACGCTGCATTTCGTATCTGACGATCGAGCATAAGGGGCCGGTGAACGAAGAGTTGCGCCCTGGATTGGGCAACCGGATTTACGGCTGTGATGATTGCCTGGCGGTGTGCCCGTGGAACAAGTTTGCGGTTGAGGCCAGCGATATGCGGTATCTGGGTGCCGTCGGTGCGCCGCCCCTGGCGGAGTTGGCGGCGCTGGACGATGCGGGCTTTCGCGCGCGGTTCTCGGGCTCTCCGATCAAGCGGATCGGGCGGGACCGGTTCGTGCGCAATGTGGCCTATGCCATCGGCAATTCGGGGCGTGCGGACCTGTCGCCCGCCGTGCAGGCGCTTGTGGATGACCCGGATGCGGCGGTGGCTGACGCCGCGCGTTGGGCGGTGACGCAATTGAGCGCGACGGGTCGCGAACAGGCGCTGTAGGGCTGCACGAAAACGGGGAGTGAGCATGGCCATTTTGCTGGGTGTGGATACGGGCGGCACCTATACCGATGCGGTTTTGATGCAGGATGAGGCGCGGGTTCTGGCCCGGGCCAAGGCGCTGACCACGCGCCATGATCTTGCCGTTGGCGTCGGTCGTGCTGTGCGCGCTGTTCTGGACGAGGCGCGTGTTGATCCAGCAGAGGTTGGCATGGCGTCCCTGTCCACGACCCTTGCCACAAATGCGTTGGTCGAGGGACAGGGTGGGCGCGTTGCCCTGATCTATATCGGGTTTCGGGAACAGGATCTGGAGGCGCAGGGTCTAGCCGATGCGCTGGGGGGCGATCCGGTTTGTGTGCTTGCTGGTGGTCACAAGCACGACGGGTCAGAAGCGGCACCTTTGGATGAAACGGCCCTTTCGGCGTTTTTAGAGACCCATAAACGCGATGTGAGCGGGTTTGCTGTGGCCGGGCAGTTTGCCACCCGCAACCCGGCCCATGAAATGCGCGTCATGGAGCTGGTGCGTGATGTGGCGGAGAGGCCCGTATCCGCGTCTCACCAATTGTCAGCAAAGCTGGGTGGGCCGAAACGGGCGTTGACCGCCGTTTTGAATGCAAGACTGATCGGGATGATTGATGCGCTGATCGGACGAGCCGAGGCCGAATTGCGCGACATCGGTATCCGCGCGCCCATGATGGTGGTGCGGGGCGACGGAGCGTTGATGTCATCCGCGCAGGCGCGGACTCGGCCCATTGAGACGATCCTGAGCGGTCCGGCGGCGTCCATCGTGGGCGCGCGTTGGCTGACCGGGGCCGATCATGCCTTGGTCAGCGATATTGGCGGGACAACCACCGATGTGGCTGTGTTGCGCGGTGGTCGGCCCGTGATTGACCCGAATGGCGCGCGGGTTGGTCCGCATCGCACCATGGTTGAGGCTGTGGCGATGCGTACAAGCGGCTTGGGCGGTGACAGCGAGGTGCACTTTGTGGCGGAAGGTTTGCGCGGCGGTGTCACCCTTGGGCCGCGCCGGGTGTTGCCAGTGTCCTTGCTGGCGCAGGAGGCGCCGGACGTGGTGTTGCCGCTGCTTGAGGCGCAGATGCGCAGCACCACGCCGGGGGAACATGATGGGCGTTTCGTGCGCGCGGTGCCGGGTGTGCAGGCGGATGGTTTGCCGACGCGGGATGCCGATCTGTTGGCGCGCATTGGTGAAGATGTGCGTGGGCTGGGTGATGTTTTGCGCACGCGGATGGAGCATGGGGCGCTCAAACGTCTTGTGGGGCGTGGGCTGGTGCAGGTGGCGGGCCTGACGCCGTCGGATGCGAGCCATGTGCTGGGCCGCTTGGACGCGTGGGACGCCGAGGCGGCGCGGATGGCCTGTGTCCTGTTCGGGCGGCGGCGCACCGGGGCGGGTGAGCGGTTGGCTGACACGGCGGAACAGCTTGCACAGATGGTTGTGGATCAGTTGACCCATCAGACCAGCGTGGCGTTGCTGGAGGCCGCCCTGGCCGAGGACGGGATGGACGAGGCGCTGGCGACCCATGCGTTGATGCAGCGTGGGTTATCCGGCGCGACAGGTCTGGTGCGGGTATCGACTGGGTTGGATGTACCCGTGGTTGGATTGGGTGCGTCGGCACGGGCGTATTACCCCGCTGTGAGTGCGCGATTGGCTTGCGACATGCAGCTGCCCGAGGATGGCGGTGTGGCCAATGCGATTGGCGCCGTTGTGGGCCGTGTGACCGTGCGGCGGACGGGGACGGTGACTTCGCTCTCGGAGGGATTGTTCCGGGTGCATTTGCCCTCGGGGCCCGAGGATTTTGCTGCGTCAGAGTCTGCATTGGCCCGGTTAGAGACTGTTTTGAGTGAGGATGCACGTGCAGCGGCGTTGGCCGCTGGCGCATCTGATATTGAACTGCGTGTGGCACGGGACATACGCACGGCGCAGGCCGAGGCCCGCGAGGTGTTTGTTGAGGCAGAACTGGTGGCCGAGGCTACAGGGCGACCGGGTATCGCCCTGTAGCTGCGTTTACTCGGCTGCGCGTTTCGGCAGCACCCAATTGGGACGTGCGAAATGGCAGGTGTAGCCGTTGGGGATGCGTTCGAGGTAGTCTTGGTGTTCCGGCTCAGCTTCCCAGAAGTCGCCGACGGGTTCAACTTCGGTCACCACTTTGCCGGGCCAGATGCCGGACGCATCCACGTCGGCGATGGTATCGAGGGCTACCTGTTTCTGGGCATCATCCACGTAGTAGATGGCCGAGCGGTAGCTGAGGCCCACATCGTTGCCTTGCCGGTTCGGCGTGGTGGGGTCGTGAATCTGGAAGAAAAACTCGAGCAGGTCGCGGAACGAGATGGTGGCGGGGTTGAAGATGATCTCGATCCCTTCGGCGTGGGTGCCATGGTTGCGATAGGTGGCGTTGGGAACGTCCCCGCCCGTGTAGCCGACGCGTGTGGATTTGACGCCGGGTTTCTTGCGGATCAAGTCCTGCATGCCCCAGAAGCATCCGCCTGCCAGTACTGCGCGTTGGTCATTCATGCGACATCCTCCACTTGGTTCAGATAGGCACCATAGCCTTCGGCCTCCATATCGTCACGGTGGACGAAGCGGAGTGACGCGGAATTGATGCAGTAGCGCAGGCCACCGCGGTCGCGGGGACCGTCGGGAAAGACGTGGCCGAGATGGCTGTCACCATGCTTGCTACGCACTTCGGTGCGGATCATTCCGTGGCTGGCGTCATGGTGTTCGGTGACGTTGTCGATAGGTTCGGTGAACGAGGGCCAGCCACAGCCGCTTTCGTATTTATCGGAAGAAGCAAAGAGCGGTTCGCCCGAGACAATGTCGACGTAGATTCCCGGCTCCTTGTTGTTGAGTAGTTTGCCGGTGCCCGGGCGTTCCGTGCCGCTTTCTTGTGTGACGTGGTATTCTTCGGGCGAGAGTGTCGCGATGACGTCGGGATTCTTGGTGTAGGTGGTCATGGTCAGCCTGTTCGTTCAGCGTTGCCCTATACTTGGTGCAGTTGGGGCAAATTGGAAGAGCATGACGATCAGCGCGCGCGCCCTAACTAAGACGTAACCGCAGGAGAAGGAGTGATCACGTGCGTGCATTTCTTGTTTGTCTTTTTGTTGTTTTTGCACAAGCGGCATATGCGGGTGTGCGTGACGCGCAACTCCCGTCGATTGATGGCGGCGTGATCGAGATGTCTGCCTGGGAAGGTAAACCGGTTCTGGTGGTCAATACCGCGTCGCAATGCGCCTACACGGGACAGTACGAGGCGCTGCAGACCCTTTACGACACCTATCGTGAACGCGGGCTGGTCGTTCTGGCGGTGCCCTCAGATGACTTTCGCCAAGAACTGGACAGTGCCGAGGAGGTACGTGCGTTCTGCGAACTGGCCTTCGGTCTCGACATGCCGATGACGGACATCCTGACGATCAAGGGCGCGACTGCGCATCCGCTGTATGCCGGATTCCGCGAAGCTACTGGGTTTGTGCCGCGGTGGAATTTCAACAAGGTGCTGATCGGAGCCGATGGCCAGATTGTCGAAACGTGGGGCGCTCGGACCGCGCCCATGGCGCGCCCGGTCCGCAGCGCTGTCGAAGCCGCGCTGGCACAAGCGGGCCTCTAGAACGATCGGCTGAAATTCACACCGATGCGCAGACCGCTGTCCTGTTCGGCGGTGTCCAGGTCGAAAGACTGGTGGGCGACGATACCTTGCAATGTTCCCCCCCAAACTTGAGTGCTCGCACCAACGGAAACGACTGTCCCGGATTCGCGGGTGGTGCTGAGACTATGATTGGGGTTTGAGTCATCGTTGATGGTGAATTTGCCCAAATTCCAGTCCAGAGCCCAAGTGTCGAACTCGTGTTTGCCGCGCAGGGTGGTGGAACGGCTTTCCGAACCGATGGCCGCACCCATCACCACTCCTTCGTTGCGATAGGAATAAACGTCGTTGTTGTAGGCCGTGTTTGGTCCGCAGAACCCCGCATCGGTGAAGTTCACGGTGGTATCGACATGTTCGAGGGTGATCGTTGTGTCGGTGTTGAAGAGCCGTGACTTGTTCTCCAGTCCATACAGGAAGAAGAAGCACGACGGCAGACCTCCGGCCTCGTCCTCGCCCACAGCTTGTCCGTAGATGCGGTTGCTAAAGGAGTCAGGGCCAAAGCGGTAAGATGCGCCGACACCGGCGATCTGGTTGGCCGGTGCGCTGTCGCCCTCATTCGAGTTGCCCACCAGCACGTCGAGGAACGTATCAAAGCCATCAGGCTGCCCAGCGCCGCCGTATTGAGCCACGCGGACAAACTCAATTTCGAGGTCGCGTATCGGCTCGAGCCCCAGACGCATGCCAAGTATCAGCGCGTTGTCAGGCTGGTTCGCATCGTCGGTTTGACCGATAAAGATCTCTCCGTTCCAAGGTCCGATCCACCGCAGAACCGGGACATCCGAGGTGCGCGCCTCTTCCTTGCGGATGTAGACAGATGGGAAGGCAGGCGCGTTTCGAGACAGTATCAGCGACGTATACTCGGACGGCGACCAGTGTCTTTCGAACTGTCCGACACCAACTTGCCAATTGTCATTTCCAAACCTGTAACCCACGTCACCGAAGATAAGAACGCCGTCGATCGCTTCGTTTTCGAAGGTATCACCAAGCGTCAAATCGAATGCCAACCGCCCAACACTTGCGCCGGTCGAGATCGAGACACGATCAAATGCGACGATCCCATACTGCTCGGTTCGCCCAAGAAAATCATCCGAAATAGCGCCGAAACTCAAGGTGGTGGTAGTTTCCGCCTGAGCCGAACCACCCACAGCCATGGCGATAACGAGTCCGAGGGCGGAGGCGTTTTTGCTGGATCTCGTAAAGTATATCACGGTAAGGCCTTTGGATTGAACCAGAAGCGTCAGAGCTTTCCAGAATTGCATTCTTGTAATGTCATGGCAGGCGTCAGCCTTGCTTTACAAGGTTTTACTGGATGGGGTGCGCAAGCTCTATGCCTTTTTCTGCGTGTGCTTGTTTCTGCCCAAACCCTTCGACCCAACGCGTGACAACGCTGCGGGCCTCGTCTTCGTCACTTGCGGCAAGCGCCAGGCGCAGCGACCTCATGGCTGAGGCGACCTCGATTTCGCTCAGGCAGTCTTCGACCGTGGAGAAGATCTTTTTATGCCCGGTTCCGACTTGAGTGCCGCTAAGTGTCAGCTCTTCGGTCATCTTTTCGCCCGGGCGCAGACCGGTGAATTCAATTTCGATATCGCCTTCCGGGTTTTGCGCATCCCGCACTGCGAAGCCCGCACTTTCGATTACCTGGCGGGCAAGTTGTTCGATGCGCACGGGTTTGCCCATATCCAACACAAATACTTCGCCACCCTTGGCCATAGACGCGGCGCGAAGCACGAGGTTCACGGCTTCATGCACAGTCATGAAGTAGCGTGAAACATCCGGGTGTGTGACGGTCAGGGGCCCGCCACGCCGCAACTGTTCCTGAAACAGGGGCACAACGGATCCCGACGAGCCCAGCACATTGCCAAAACGCACAATTGAGAACTTCAGACCCTTTGGAGTTGCAATGCGTTGGGCGATGTCTTGCACCACCAGTTCGGCCAGACGTTTTGATGCCCCCATCATGTTTGTGGGGCGCACCGCTTTGTCCGATGAAATCAGCATGAAGCGCTCAACGCCTGCGCTGGCGGCTTCTGTGACCAGGGTTTGCGTACCCAAAGCGTTGTTGGCCAAGCCGGCAAGCGGATTGAACTCGACAAGAGGCACGTGCTTGTAGGCGGCCGCGTGCAGCACGACCTGAATTTTATGATCCTTCAGCACGCCTCGCACCTGTCGCCCATCTGTGACGGATCCCAGAAGCGGAACGATTTCGATGTCGCTGCCTTCGGCGAGTTGGGTCAGTTCCTGATGGATTTGATAGAGCGCAAGTTCACTCAGTTCGTACAGGACGATTTTTTGCGGCCGGTAGTCCAAAACCTGACGGCTGAGTTCTGAGCCAATGGAACCGCCGGCGCCCGAAATCAAGATGCGGCGATCCGCATACGCTTCACCGCCCCAATCCTGAGGTGCTGTGACTTCGTCGCGACCCAGGAAATTCCTTGGATTGATCGGAGTGAGCTTTTCGACCAGCGCTTCTTCCCCGATCAGTTGGGAAAAGGAAGGCAGTGTTTGCACCTCTAGCCCCATTTTCTGCAGACGCCTCGCGATCTGCATTTGTTTGGGGTGGCTTTGCGACGGAATGGCGAGCAGCACGCGGTCGATTTTCTTCTCTGCGACAATCTCTGCAATGCGAACAGGGCTGTAAACCGGCAAACGCAACACATTCATGCCCTGCAGCGCCTTGCTGTCGTCAACAAAGGCGACAGGTTCGATCAGTTCATGACTTCGCAGGGCAGACACCAGTTGCATACCAGTTGTGCCAGCGCCGTAGATCAGAACACGACACCTGTTAGATCCATTTCGGTAGATGGCCAATACCACTTGCAAAAGGATGGCGCGGCTCACGATAGAGAAGACGAAGAACGAGATGCCGAAGGTAATTTGCGTCGATAAGGGAAGTGGCATGTTGGCGGCTGTCGTCAGCAGAATCGACGTTATGGTCAGGAGTGCGGCGAACACACCTGTCCGCCCGATAGATCCAGCTTCATATTCGTTCAGAGTTGTCGAACAAATGCCCAGCCACAACGACAGGCCCGTCGCTACGATCAGCATATATGGCAGTATCGGCAGGTAGGCTTGGAAGTTGGCGATCGCCGTCTGCCCGGAGAGGTTGAGGCTGAAGGCAAACACGAGCGCTGCGGGAATCAGCATCGCATCAATAATGATGAATATATTTCGTTTCTGCGTGCGCGAAAGCAACTTCAGCAGATCCAGCATGATGCCCCCTTGGTCGGTCGCCTTGCCAAACTGCTAACAGCGCTAGCACGAATAAATACCGAAATCGTGAAACTATTTTGCGGATACAGAAAATCTGTCCACGTCCCGGCGGAAAAGCGCCAAAAAAGCCTGAAAATTGACCGTTCTGACGCACTGATTTCACAGATCACTGGAATAAACAACGACTTGAGCTCACGAGCGCCGACGTCGAAACAGGTTGCCAATGGTTTGAAAGACCAAGTGAAAGTCGTAACAGGTGTTTTGATTCTGCTGATAGATGAGGTCGAGGCGCGCTTTGCGTGGCACACAAATACGGCAGTATGTGCTGTCCGTCTCTTCGGGCGTGCTGCACCGTGCCAAAAGCCGGTCTTCGTGCTTGTGAAAACGGATTGTGGCCAACCCCGTCACACCAGGCCGTGATGCCAATACTTGACCGTACAATTCCGGGAAGCGTTCGACATATTCACGCAGTGGCGGGCGGGGTCCGACAAAGGACAAATCCCCTTTCAGGATGTTCCACAGTTGCGGGAATTCATCCAGTTGCTTGGCCCTTAGCTTGGCGCCCAAGGGGGTAATCCGTGCCGCTTTGTGACCACCCGAAACGCCTTGGTCATTGCTTTCGATTGTCATGGTGCGGAATTTCCACAATCCAAAGCTTTCTGTTGGCGACTTCATTCGCTCTGCCACATAGAACAGCGGTCGACCCTGTTTCCGCCAGACCAGCCAGACCAGGTAAATGATGATAGGGCCAAGGAAGATGACCAGCAGGCTGGCAAAGAACAGATCGAAGATGCGCTTGCGCCATGTCATGTGTGTATTCCTTGCATCCAGTCGGCCACGATCCCTGTAGCCGTGCTGTCAGACTCCGTGAATGATGTGAACCGTTCAAGCAGGGTAGTGTCCAGATATACGTCGGCAATCGCGCGGTCCGTTGCCGGTTGGGGCGACCATTTCAGCGAAGCGGCGTCCAGAAGGTCGCCCATGTGCACGGTGTTTGGCGCAGCAACGTTCAACAGCTTTGGCAGGTCTTTACTACGCGCGAGTGTGTTCAGCACCTGTGCCAGCTTTCCTGGCCCGATGTAGCTTCGGGCTGGTGTTGTGCCATCGGCGAACTGGTCCAGTTGAAAGCCGGGCTGCCATCCGCCCAGGATCGCGTCTGCGCCGGCCACGTTGCCCAGCCGCAGCGAAGTGCTTGGGTTGGGGTGCAGCGCGGCCATCCGCTCCATTTCGAGCTTGGATGTGCCGTATGGGCTTTGTGGTGAGGTTGCAACATTTTCGCTGAGCGACCCCTGCAAAGCGCCGTAGACAGCCGCAGATGAAAACAGAAAGACATGTGCGCCGTGAGCAGCGTCCATTGTCTGGCGAGCCAGTGTCGTGTTCAGTTCCATCGGGGCGTCGGACCCGCGCGTGACCCCTGCAAGGCAAAAGACCGCGTCTGCCCCGCTGAGAGCGCGCGTTAATGCGTCGGGGTCAGCGATGTCGACATCGGAGCGGGTTGTCCAGGTGGCACTTCGCGGCCAGCGCGGTTTGAGCAATTGGCCCAGCTTTCCGCCTGCGCCAAGCATTACGATCCGCATCGCCTAGCCCATCGCGATTTGTTTGTCCGCCGGGACCAATGCATTGATCTGGCGTATGTGTTCCGGCAGGCAGACGGTTTTGAAATCGTATGTGTCTATCACGTGTTGTCGTGCAGCGGGGCCCAGATGGGCATAGTCGTCCGGCTTTGCCAGCACATCCGTCACTTGCGCGGCAATCGCGTCGGGATCGAAGAAATCGACAAGCAGGCCGGTCTTGCCGTGTTCCATCGCTTCGCGCACGGGGGCGACATCGCTGGCGACGACTGTTGCCTCCATCGACATGCTTTCAAGCAGGGACCATGACAGGACAAATGGCATCGACAGGTAGATGTGGCACGAACTGATCTGGATGATGTACTGATAACTCTCGTAGGGCACCTGCCCCAGAAAATGCAGCCGATCCCAATCGATCAAGTGGCCGACCTCGGCCTCCATCTGCCCGCGCAATCCGCCAGGGTGCTTGTTCTTGCCGCCATAGGACACGTCGTTGCCGCCGATCACCAGAATGCGGGCGTTTGGCCGCGCCTTCTGGATTTTTGGAACAGCACGCATGAACTGGTGATAGCCGCGTGTTGTTTCGAGATTGCGGGACATAAAGGTCACGATCTCGTCTTTGGGGGTTAAGGGGCGCCCGATCCTGCCAAGGGTCACCTGCGCTTTCTTGTTCGGCTTCAACTTGTCGGTGCGGATACCGTCGTGACAGACATAGATCTTGTCGTGGAAGTGCTTGGGGAAGCGATCGCGCTGCCAAAAAGTTGGGCTGTGGGCGACGTCGACCACGTTGATGTTCACCTGTGGCACAACGTTGTGGCCATGCATGATAATCGGTGCGTGTTCGCTGACGGGGCTTTCCGGGTCGAAGCCAACCGGGCCACCATGGGCTGAATAATAGTATTCGAAAAACCCGATCATCGGCGTGTCGGGCAGTACCTCTCGGAAGAATGACATCTCGCCCCAGCCCACATGACCGATCACGATGTCGGGGGTAAATCCATTTGCCATGATCCCGCGCACGGCCTGAACGGCGCCGAACCCATTGCCAGCAGCATTTTCCCATGTGCGGGAGAGGCCATAGGCATCTTCCTTGGCCTGATGGTGGGATTTGTAGACGACGGTTTGAACACCCGCAAATTGAGGGGCTTTCTGGCGTTGGGTTAGAAAGACAATTTCATGCCCGCCCCGTGCTGCAAGCCACTGGATCAGTTCACGGTACTGACCGGGCATGTTCTGGTGCACAAACAGGAATTTCATCTGCCCCTCGTTTCTTTTTTGTTTGAATACACGGCGTCATGCTTTGCCGCAATCATGGCTACGTGGGCCACATCGATCCCGTGCCGCGCTTTTCCTGACCCGGGCTTAGGCCGAACGTGCCGCGATAGCTTTTTGAGAAGTGCGAAAGTGATCGGAACCCACAGGCCACGCAGATGTCCGTCACGCTCAGATTGGTTTGACGCAAAAGCCCGCGTGCCTTTTCCAGCCGCAGTTGCAGGTAGTGGCGCTTGGGGGACATGCCCAAGTGCTTGGCGAACACGCGTTCCAGTTGCCGGGTGCTGAGTTCGATCAGATCGGCGATCTCGTCCGGGCGCAGCGGGTCTTCGAGGTTGTTTTCCATGATCTGCAGCGCCATACCCAGTTTGCCATGTGCCATGTCAGGACGCGCACGTCGCGACAGGCGCTGCCCGTGACTGGCCGCGCGTGGATCGGTATAGACCATCTGGTCCGCCACCCAAGTCGCAAGATCAATCCCGTAATCTGATTTGATCCGGTCCAGCATCATGTCCATGGACGCTGCCCCGCCCGCTGTGGTGAAGATGCGCCCGTCTTTTGAATATAGACTGTTTTCGATGATCACGTCTGGCAGAAGCTCGATCAGGGCATCGCGGTATTCCCAATGTGTGGTCACGGTCTTACCCGACAGCAGTCCGGCAAGGGCAAGCGTGTAGGTGCCGGATGAGAGAGCGCCGAAATCCATACCCTTGCGTGTCTCGCGGCGCAGCCAGTTGAGGATGGGCCGTGTGCTGCCTTCGGCTGCACGATTGCCGGCGCATACAACAAGCGTTTCATCGCGGGAGAGTTCCGGCAGCGCCGAATCCACGGCGGTGGTGATCCCATTATACGCGGGCACGGGATCACCCGTTTCCCCGATCACGCGCCACATATAGAATGTCTGACCTGACGGATGCAGGTTGGCGAGGCTCAGCGCTTCCAGAGCGCAGGCGAAGCCAAGTTGGGAATAGCCGGGAATAAGCAGAAAGGCGTAGCGCCTTGGGCTTGTCGCCTCAGGCGGCAAGAGCAGCGTCCAGTAATGCGCGAACCTTGCGGGCGTAGGGTTCGTTTACAAGGCGTGTCACCTCATTACCGTTTTTCATCACCAGCAATGTCGACCGACGTTCAACCTTGAGCCGTTGGGTCATTTGCGACGGGCCGAATGTGTCCCAATCCACATCAACGAATGTGAGGTTCGCATAGGCCGGGTTTTCGGCCAACGCCTCGGCAATCAGGTCCGACTTGATTTGGCAGGTCAGCGACCAACTGGCCCGGAAATTCATGACCACTGTTTGGTCGGTTTGGCGCAGATCGCGCCACACGGCAGGTGTGTACATTTGTGCAGGATAGGCCGCGCCGAGCGATGGCACGGCGCAGGCGGCAGCGGACAGAAGAAATGTGCGGCGGCGCATCAAATGGGCTCCGAAATCTGAAATCTCGGGACACAATATTGCGGGCGCCTGTAGGTGCAAGTGGCAGGGGTCAGGTTTTGGTCTGCCGTGACAATTGAACCGCAAGAATACCTGCCGTGATAATGGCGACACCCAGGATGTCTTGGGGGCCTAAACGTTCGCCCAGAAGTGCCGCGGCGATGGCCACGCCGAAGAACGGGTTGAGGAAGTGGAAGGTTGCCGCCTTGGTCGCACCAATCCGCGCGACAAGTGCGAACCAAATCCAAGTCGCAGCGAGACCCGGAACGAAGACGGTATATGTAAACGCGGCGTAGAGGGCGGGTGTCGGTGTCACCTCAATCGTTTCAATCATGGCCGATGCGATGCCCAGGACTACCGCGCCCACGAACATCTGTAGACCCACCACCATCATAAGGTTCCCCCCTGATGACATGGTGCGCATAGAGAGCGTTGCGATGGTCAGGGCGACGGCGCCAATGACGCACAGCGCCACGCCATAGAGATCAACACCCGCATCCAACCGTGCCGACATGATCAGGATGACCCCCGTTATCCCCAGGATCAGCCCGATGATCCCAAGCGGCGGCAGCTTGTCCCGAAACACCACCCACCCAGCAAAAGCCACCATCAGCGGCATGGTTGACGCGATGATGGAGGCGAGCGAGGCCTCGACCGTTTGCATGGCGTAGAAGTTGAGGCCCAGATAGATCGCGTTCTGGCACAGGCCAAAGATCAGGGTGGCTCGCCATTGGTCGCGTGTCAGGTTCCATGTCTGACCCATCATTCGGGCTATGGCCACACCGATGCAGCCTGCAATGAAGAAACGCAACGACGAAGCGGCAAGCGGTGGCGCGTGGGTGACAATGATCCGTGCCGAAGTGAAAGCAGAGGACCAGATCAGGGCAAAGGTCAGGCCCATCAGAAGTGCGCGGATGTCCATGACCGTCCCTTTTGTTCCGCGCGGACGTTCGGAGAATTCGGGCGGGGATGCAAGGCAATGATCACAGCCCTTTGCAATGTATGTGATCGTGTTTCGGTCCACATAGGCATTGAAGCAATGGAGGACCGACATGACCCTGACCCGCCGCGCCTTTAGTGGCCTGACATTGTCCGGTGCCTTGCTGCCTCATGCTGCTCTGTCGCAAGAGATCAGTGCCTTGGACGCCATGCGTGCGCCTTTATCGGCGCCGACGACTGAGTTTGAGGCTGCGCTGAAATGGATGGAGGAACGCGGGTCGCCGGATATGGCAGCGCCTTTGATCACGTCCTTGCGATTTTCCCGATCCCGCGGTCCGCAGATTGCCGAGACGCTGGCGGCGATTACGGGAGAGGACTACTTTACCGACTGGTTCCAGTGGATGCTCTGGCAAGAGCAGAACCCACAGATCAAGCCCCACCCGGACTTTCCCACTTACAAGCGCGAGGTGATGCTGCGGATCGACGACAATTTCGACCTGTTCCTGCGGCCCGAGCATATCCAACCAGATCAGATGCGCATCCGTCTGGAAGAGATCACCTGGGGTGGCGTGGTTAAGGACGGTATCCCGTCGCTGGACAACCCCGAGTTGGTCGATGCCGGTGATGCAGAATATCTGCGCGGTGATGATCTGGTTTTTGGCGTGTCGATCAACGGAGATGTGCGGGCCTATCCGTTGCGCATCATGGGCTGGCACGAGATGTTCAACGAGGTGATTGGTGGCGTTCCGGTGGCATTGGCTTATTGCACGTTGTGTGGGTCTGGCATTCTGTTCGAGACAGATGTGCCGGGGCGATCTAAACCGCTGGTGTTCGGGTCGTCCGGGTTTCTGTATCGCTCGAACAAGCTCATGTTCGACCGCGAGACGCATTCGCTGTGGAACCAATGGACGGGCAAACCTGTTGTGGGTCCGCTTGTGGATAGCGGGATTGAATTGCAGCAGCGCCCAGTGGTCATCACCACTTGGGACAGCTGGAAGGCGTCCAATCCCGCCACAAAGGTGCTGAGCCTGAACACCGGGCATCGGCGCGACTATGGATCAGGTGTGGTCTACAACGACTATTTCGCCTCACCAGATCTGATGTTCCCGGCGCAGGTCGACCAGCGGCAGCATGCGCAGAAGGATTACATCTTTGCCGTGCGTCAGTTTGGGGCGGCGCGCGCATGGCCACTGGATGCATTTGATGGGCGCCCGATCATCAATGACGGGATTGCGGATACGCCCCTGCTGCTGATCGGCGAAGTCGGGAAACGCAGCGTGCGGGCCTATGAACGCGGCGACAGGACCTTCACCCAGACGGGTGGCAATATTGCGGATCAATCCGGAGCGGCATGGCGGGTGACCGAAGATGCGCTCTTGGGTCCGGATGGTGCGCGGCTGGAGCGCGTCGCAGGGCATATCAGCTATTGGTTTGCCTGGGACAACTACCTGGGCGATGCGGCGACGGTGTACAGCCCATAAAAAAGGGCCGCCCATGGGCGGCCCTGAATACGTCAAAAGACGCGGTATTAGCCGTTCACGCTGTCTTTGAGCGCTTTGGCGATGGTCATTTTCACGACCTTGTCCGCTTCTTTCTTGAACTGCTCACCCGTGGCAGGGTTGCGCACCATACGCTCGGGACGCTCGCGGCAGTAGATCTTGCCAACGCCCGGCAGGGTCACGGCGCCACCGCCCGACACTTCCTTGGTGATCAGGCCGCAGATCGCGTCCAGCGCACCGCCTGCGGATTTCTTGTCTGTCCCCATTTCTTCGGCCAGCGCGGCGACGAGTTGGGTTTTTGTCATTGGTTTTGCCATTTCATGGTCTCCTTCGTCTGCCCGACAACTTGGGCCTCTGATCCGCAATATAACGGAATGTTGTGCGAACACACAACGAATAGTGGCTCAAGGCAAGCTAAAATAAGGGGTTTTCCGCTGTTTTTCGCCGTTAAAGGAAGGCTGTTTCCTCGAAAGACCGCAATTTCCGGCTGTGGATGCGCTCCAGAGGCATGGTTCGCAGGTGCTCCATCGCGCGGATTCCGATCATCAAATGGCGCGCAACTTGCTCTTTGTAGAAGTTCGAGGCCATGCCCGGCAGCTTCAATTCACCATGCAAGGGTTTGTCGGAGACGCAGAGCAGCGTGCCGTAGGGTACGCGGAAACGGTAACCGTTGGCGGCGATCGTTGCGCTTTCCATATCCAGCGCGATGGCGCGGGATTGCGACAGGCGCTGCACCGGCCCGTGCTGGTCACGCAGTTCCCAGTTGCGGTCATCATAGCTGGCAACTGTGCCTGTCCGCATGATGCGCTTCAGTTCGTAACCCTTGAGCTGCGTCGTCTCCGCCACAGCCTCTTCCAACGCAATCTGGATTTCGGCCAGCGCCGGAATTGGCACCCATGGCGGCAGATCTGTGTCGAGTACATTGTCCTCACGCAGGTAAGCGTGGGCCAGAACAAAGTCGCCAAGCGCCTGAGAGTTACGCAAACCAGCGCAGTGGCCAACCATTAGCCAAGCATGAGGGCGTAAGACGGCGATGTGGTCGGTTGCTGTCTTTGCGTTTGAAGGCCCTACGCCGATATTCACCAACGTGATGCCGGACCCATCAGCGCGCTTGAGGTGGTAGGTCGGCATCTGCGGCATCTTGGGACTGGCTGGCAATTCCTGATCACCCGTCGTGATCTCCGCATTCCCTGTCGACACGAAAGACGTGTAGCCGCTGTCGGGGTCATCGATCTGCGCGCGGGCATATGCCTCGAACTCAGAGACATAGAACTGGTAGTTCGTAAACAGAACGTGGTTCTGGAAGTGATGCGCGTCGGTGGCAGTGTAATGTGAAAGCCGTGCCAGCGAGTAATCAATGCGCTGAGCCGTGAAAGGGGCAAGAGGGCCGATCCCGTCGACCGTCTCATGAGTGCCGTTGACGATATCATCGTTGGTGTTTGTCAAATCCGGAACGTCAAACACGTCGCGCAGGGGAAAGGCTGCTGCCCCCTCTTGCGGGACTGTCATATTTTGTTCGTTTGCCACCGCGAAATGGACGGGCATCGGCGTGTTTGAATAACCGATCTCGACAGGTTGCCCGTGATTGGTGATCAGCAGACCGATCTGCTGGGTCAGGTAGTTTTCGAACAGGTCAGGTCGTGTGACCGTCGTTGCGTAGGTGCCGGGGTCTGCCACGTGCCCGAAGCTGAGACGCGTATCGACCTGCGCGTAGCTGGACGTGGTAAAGCGAATTTCGGGATAGTAGGCCCGCACGCGCCCTTCAGGTGCACCATGCTCCATCGCGTGCTGGAATTGCTGGCTTAGGAATTGGACCGCATCTTCGTACAGCTCGCGCAGGTGGGCCACAGCGGCCTTCGCATCGTGAAATTCGGTGTGGCCATGGCCGGCTTGTTCAAGTGTTCTCATGTTGTTGGCTCAAGGACTGGAATGAAATCAAACGTGCGGACATCGACCAGTCCCAGGTCAGAGATGCGCAGTTCAGGAATAACGACAAGCGCCAGCAGCGAGTGCTGCATATAGGCGTTGTTCAGGGTGCAGCCGCAATCGACCATGGCTTGCACCATCTGGTCGGCCTTGGCGGCAACGTCACGTGCGGGGCTGTCGGACATGAGGCCCGCGATGGGTAGTTCGACAAGCGCCAGCTCTTCGCCGTCACGGAAGATGGTGATGCCACCACCCACCTCAGCCAGTCTGTTGGCGGCCAGAGCCATCTGATCACGGTCAGTGCCGACGACGATCATATGATGGCTGTCATGTGCCACGGTCGAGGCCATGGCCATTTTGCCTTGGTAGTTGAACCCGGACACCAGCGCGTTGGTTACGCCGCCGGTGGCCTGGTGCCGTTCGACCAGCGCGATCTGGCAAGTGTCGCCGTGGCTTTCCACCTTGCCGCCGTTGACAGGCATGTCGCGTTTCAAGGCCTTGGTCGGGGCCTGATTTTCGACGACACCGATCACGTTTGCAGTGACGGAGTTGCGGCCTTCGGGGGCTGCAATCTCGAAGTCTGCGGCGGTCTTGGGTGCGCCCATGTTGACCGTCTGACGTGCCTTGGCCGGCCAGTCGAGATGGGGACAATCCGCCGTCAACTCGCCATTGATGGAAACTGTTTGGCCCCGGGCGATCACCTGTTCGATGGGCAGTGTTTTGAGGTCAGAGGTCAGGATCACGTCCGCTCGACGACCGGGGGTAAGCGATCCGATCTCGCGCTCCAGCCCGAAATGGGCGGCGGTGTTGATCGTTGCCATTTGCAGCGCCACCAGCGGATCGCATCCACATTCGATGGCGTGCCGGACGACGCGGTTCATGTGCCCGTCATTCACCAACGTGCCGGAATGGCAGTCATCGGTGCACAGGATCATGTTGCGCGAGTCGAGACCCTTTTCCGTGATCGCCGTGATCTGCGTTTCCACATCATACCACGCGCTGCCCAGCCGGATCATGGATCGCATGCCTTGGCGCATCCGGGC
>NZ_JBYNDP010000118.1:0-10641 GCF_059783535.1 Tateyamaria sp.
TGGCGCAGGCAGGTGAATTGTGTGGTGGACCAGCGCGGACGCACCTTGCGGACAACGTCCAACGGACAACCGCATGTGGTGATCCACGATGCGTGGTCCGGCAGATGATCGGGTAAGGCGGGCCTTGGCCCGCCTAGCTCAGCTCGGGCACATCGGCCCGCTCCAGCACATAAGTGTGAATGGCAAACACAACGGCGCGGCTTTGCGGCAGGCGCAGCAGCGTCTGCCGCTCGCTCCGGTAATATGGCCCCTCGGTCAGGCCCGCCCCCACCCGGCGCGGCTCTGACTGAGACCGGGGCTGGAACAGCTCAGGGTCCTGATACCAAAGCTGGTTGAACCGCCAGAGCGGTCGCCCGACCTGTATCCCGTCAAACAGCCGCTGTACGCGACGTGCAACGTCATCGGTGTATTCAGCGACGGGCACATGAATGTCGACCAAGGGACGGCCCGCCTTCTCACTCAAGCGCCATGAGGCCGGAAAACACAGGACCGCACCGGTCAACACGTGTTCATCGCCGCGCTTCTGCATCAATACAAAATCGTTCTGACAAAGCCGTCCCAAAGTCTTCATAGGCGCGGAATAATCCAGCGCCACTGCGCGCCCATCTGGACAGGTGACGTGATGGCCATCTCGCTGAAACCCTTGCGTGGGCAAGATGTCGAGCACGGCATTCAGCAATTCCAATGCCGCGTCCCGCGCCGACGGGTCGAGGTACAAAACATCCGTTTCTCGTTCCGCCAACAAGGACTCGCGCCGCGCCATCTGGTCTGCATAGGCCTCGTCAACGCGCAACCACGGTCCGACCTCGGGCCGGATACCCGGCAAGGCGCGGCTGACGTGCATGTCGTCGGGCAATTCACGCTGCAAAATCACGGTCATGGCGCACATTTGCACGGGGTTTACAGAACACGCCACAGCAAAAAAACGCCGGATCGCTGTCGGAAACGGGCAACTACACCGTGCGAATCCAAGTCACCCTGCCGACAGGGAAGGACGCACCATGAACCAGCATTACCGTGACACGCGCAAAATCGACCCCAATCGCGGCGCCGCATTGGGCG
The DNA here is from genome assembly GCF_059783535.1 of Tateyamaria sp. Classification (NCBI taxonomy): domain Bacteria; kingdom Pseudomonadati; phylum Pseudomonadota; class Alphaproteobacteria; order Rhodobacterales; family Roseobacteraceae; genus Tateyamaria; species Tateyamaria sp. Next base: position 1,063 of record NZ_JBYNDP010000118.1, read on the forward strand.
ATGGCACACCAAACGATGCCGACCGGATTGAGATCGGCCCAACGCAACTTGCCTTTGCCGAATGGGAGGCTGCTGGTCTTCAACTGCCCAATCTTGCCAATATGCGCGAATACCGCTGGCGCAGGCTGACCCAACATATCGTGGATCGCGGCTATGCAGGCCTTTTGATGTTTGACCCGCTCAACATCCGATACGCCACCGACTCGACCAACATGCAGCTTTGGAACACGCACAATCCCTTCCGGGCGGTGCTGCTTTGCGCCGATGGCCACATGGTGATCTGGGACTACAAGAACGCCCCCTTCCTGTCCTCGTTCAATCCGCTGGTTAAAGAGGTGCGGCACGGGGCCGACCTGTTCTACTTCGATCGGGGGGACAAGGTTGATGTCGCCGCCGATGTCTTTGCCAACTCTGTGCGCGAGATTTGCGCCGAACATGCCCCCGGCCATACGCGCCTTGCGGTCGACAAGCCCATGGTCCACGGGCTGCGCGCGCTGGAAGCACAGGGTTTCACCGTGATGGATGGCGAGGAAGTCACGGAAAAATCCCGCTCGATCAAGGGGTCGGATGAGATCAAGGCCATGCGCTGCGCCGTCAACGCTTGCGAGGCCTCGGTCAAAGCCATGGAGGACTTTGCACGCGCCAATGTGGGTGATGGCAAGACATGCGAGGATGACATCTGGGCCGTGCTGCATGCCGAGAACGTCAGGCGCGGGGGTGAATGGATTGAAACCCGGTTATTGTCCTCTGGGCCGCGCACCAACCCATGGTTCCAGGAATGCGGCCCCCGCATCTGTCAAAAGAACGAGATCATCTCCTTCGACACCGATCTTGTCGGGTCCTACGGAATCTGCGTCGACATCTCGCGCAGCTGGTGGATCGGCCCGGACAAACCGCGCCCCGACATGATCTATGCCATGCAGCACGCCCATGAGCACATCATGCAGAACATGGAGATGATCAAACCCGGTGTCATGATCCCCGAGTTGACGGCCAACACACATGTGTTGGATGACAAGTTCCAGGACCAGAAATACGGCTGCCTGATGCACGGCGTCGGCCTGTGCGATGAGTGGCCCCTTGTGGCCTACCCTGACAAAGCCGTGGCGGGTGCGTATGACTACCCCCTGCAGCCTGGCATGGTTCTGTGTGTGGAGGCGGCGGTTGGCGAAGTCGGCGGTGACTTCTCTATCAAGTTGGAAGATCAGGTACTGGTGACGGAAGACGGTTTTGAGAACCTGATTGGATACGAGTTTGACCCGGTCTTGATGGGTATCTGATTTCCAGAGCCTGTGGACCGGATTTCCCGGCAAACGTGACCCGTCCATCACCAAGGGGTTGCGGTGTGAGAGAACATTCAAGGTCCCTCGCAACAGTCAGCGGCGCGTGAAGCCGTCTTAAGGGCTTCTGTCCCAGCCGGCCTCAGCCAGCTCGACACCAGAAACAACGTCAGATTGCAAAAACAGTATGAGGAACCGCACTTCTCGCATAACGTGAATACATTCGCGCCGAATCTATAATCGGTTGAAATTGCATTTTCCGCTCGCGCGCGAGCAAAGTTATTTTTGGGGACCACATGAACGCTGACGATATCGAAAGCATTGCAATCCATCCTGCCATTGGTGTCGCCAAAACGGTGTGTCAAAGGGAAGGGCGGCGTATTGCAGATGGCATGACGACACATGCGACGGTCCCGTGCGCGCGACAGTCACCATTGGCGGTCGCGATATCGAGGCGCAGCCCGCCCATGTCATTGTTACACCTCCGAATTTTGGCCCAGGCCTGTTCGGCGTCGTCACGATGGACGACGTGGTGCGGGACCTGTTCATTGGTCTTGGCACCCTTCCACCGCCCGGTAAAACCAGTTTCAGCAAAGATATCTGGCCGATCTTCGACAGGATGACCGGGCATCAGTGGGTCTGTGACGGCATCCTGCTTCTGGCAGGTCAAGGCACACCGCTGGATGCCCGCGACCCCGAAATCATTGCGCAGATGGGCGATCCTTCGGACGCAAGCGCAGAGTACAGGCAGGCCGTCTTCAACCTGTTCCGAAACAGCAAGACCGAAGAGCTGAAACATGCAGGCCTGCCCCCGTTTTATGGTGACACATACGGGGATCGATATCTGGATGGTCCCCGCGAGGGGGAATTGGTCAATCCGGCACGCGAAGACCTGTTTCTGACCAAGACCCAGTATCAGCACCTCGAAAACTGGGCGAATGGAGATTTTGAAGCCGACTGGGATGGTATTCCTGCAATCCCGGACTTTGACGATATCGCGGTTGGGGACCAGCCCCGCGAACTGGACCACGCCGCGTTGCACGAATGCCTGGGCGGACCATTTCACCCGGGCATCGAACTGACCTGGCCCATGCGCCTCGCCTCCATGTAGGATCCCGACCAACCTTACCGCTTGCGCCCCCGCCCCGAGGGCGTGCCGGCGCGCCAGGACTACGGCACGACACTCAGCCGTGAACAAGCGCTGGCATGGGATGGGCCTTGGGGCCCCACGGGCGCAGGCAGCCTGACCCGCTGGATGGATGTGCCATGGCAAACCGACGAAGCGTCCTGCAACTTGGACCTTGTCTATACGCCCAGCCTTTACCTCAGCTCGCCCAGTTTCTGGGGCGCGCGTGTGCCAAACCAAGTGCTGCCGATCGAGGCCTACAATATTGCCACCACTCCGGATCTCGCCCCGCTTCAGGTACGGCGCCACTTCAGAAACCGCCGCTTCTGGCTGCGCGACTTGCAAGGAACCGTTTATGCCGCCTTTGACCCCGTCACCTCCCAGGGTCTGTTCAACGCTTTGTCAGCAGGTTTCTTCGCAGGCAATGCGGTTGCAGATGCCTCGTCTGGCGACGTGGCCGCCCCCAAAGTCTACGATACGCTGCTGTTGCGCACGGTGGACCGCACATATGCCACAACCCATCTGCAATACGCCGCCCTTCCCTTTGACACACCGTTTTGGCGACACCACGCACGGGCGGGCATGGAAAAGAAAGAAACCGCCCCAATTCCCGCTTGAGTAGAATTCATGTTCGATGCAATCTGACGTTGTTTTGATGCTGCAATAACGAGTGATTGTTCGGATCATTCCACATTTTTTTGGAGGAATACAGTTGCCCACATTTGAAATTCACCCCCGTATCGGCGTTGCGCGACTTGGCAATAGCCTGACAGATTTCTATCTCTCGCCGACTGAAATAGGCGGTCTTCCCGTCGCCTGCGACGAATGGGGCAACGGAACACCAGATGCCGGACCTGTGACCGTATTCAAGGACACAACAGGCGCGATCAAACGGCAGGCGGCAAGGTTTCACATCTTCCAAAAGGATGACGACGGCACCGAACACAAGGTGAGCCTGGACGACCCCAAGATCGACAAGATCGAATGGGTGGCCCATGTCGCGAACAAGAAACCGATCTGGTACACCTTTTCCGAGCTTCTGGGCGACCTCGAATTTGGCGGACGCAACAGCTACGAAAACAACCACGTCCCGTGGAACAACCCGGATGTGACCAGCAAGAAAAAGCGGCAAAAGCTGATCATCGACCCCGGCCCGCGCCACATTTCTGAACCGCAAACCAGCGTCGGCTTTACCCGCTACAACATCCCCGAGGATTATAAACACGGGTCGTTCCCTGACCTGTCCAACGGCGGTCAACAGATCGACACGCTGGGCGAGCTGAAGATGGACGCACAGGGCAACCTGATCGCATTGGGTGGCTTTGGGCGCGTTACGGGCAGCGCGGAAATCTCCAGCTTCCGTGGGGCCGCGGGCTATTGGGACGACATCGCGGATGGCTATGTCTTTGCCCGCGTAACCATGGCTGACGGCACGGTGCACGAAACATCCTCGGCCTGGCTGGTTGTGGGCAGCCCGAAATACGCGCCTGAGATCGTGAACATCACGACGCTGGCCGACACGATGGATGACGTTGCGATCCGTAAAAACAACGCGCGGCCCGACATTTTCCCCGGCGGCGACACATCCAGCGATTGGCCGACGGATCCTCGCAATGGCTATACGCCGCTGCAGGGCTTTAACCCGGACTATGTCGTGAACTTCGAACGCGACGTGCAACCCATCGTCGACCGTATGGGGCTTTATAAATACGTGGCCAACGTCCCCACCATGGATGATTTCGCCAACCCGAAATTCGACATGCAGGATGCCAGCGACGCCAACGCAGAACACCGCATGCGCTATTTCCAACTGTTCCGTATGCCCCTGCTGCCCAAGGACTATGCCGAATACTACGCCACTATGTCCAAGGGCCCCGGCCAGCTCTACGCACTCAAAGACAACGATCCAGACACATTGTCGGGCCTGCCCATGATGCCGCTGAATTCGGGCGACAACTCGGTCACAAATACTGGCCCGATCTACAAGTTCGAAACCCTGTCGCCGACACAGTATTTCTACCTGTACCAATGGGCTTGTGGGCGCTTCACCACCGACAAACCCGATCCGTTGTCACTGACCGAACATCTGGATCGCGTCGATGCCAGCAACTGCGTGGGTGCCCCGTTCAGTCCCGGCATTGAAGTGACGTGGAGCGTGCGCAGCGCGGCAATTTATGACGCCCCCCTGCATCTCAAGCTCGCCCATGACAAGCGCGGCTATGCCAAGATGACCAAGCACTATGAGAAAGAGGGCCTGAGCGTCGATCACAACGAATGCGCGGGCGGTGGCTGCGAACCCGGCGATCTGACCAAGCGGATGGCGATCCCGTGGATGGCCGATTTCCACGAATGCACGGTTCAGACCCCGAACCTGACCAACATCCACGTGAACCAACTGGCGGATGGATCAGGGATCGAGGTGCCTCCGGCCTTCTATGTCTACTGGTGGCCGCCACAAAGCCCGTTCAACGTGACCACCGGCACGCAGCTTCCACAGGATCAGGTGCTGGACGCTTTTGTCAGCGATATTGACGGACAGACCATCATACCCCAGGGCCAGAACGTCGAATTCCAGCGAGGTATCGATTCTGCGCAGAAGATGATCGACTCGTGGTTCATGCTGGGCTTCCTGCTGAACCGTGGCACCGAGGAAGTCCCATATATCGTTGAAACCGAACGGAACTTCGGACAGCTGGCACAAGCGCACATTACCGAAATCGCATCGGCGGCCGCTACGGCCTCGACTGCGGCCAAGGGCTGACGGTGGACCAGCACTTTGATGTGGCAATCATCGGTGGCGGGCCTGCGGGCACCGCCGCCGCACTGACCCTTTGCAAGCGCAGTGACATCTCAGTCACCGTGCTTGAACGTGGTGCCTACGCCGAACCGAAGGTCGGTGAATCCCTATCGCCCGGCGTCCGCGGCTTGCTGCAATATCTCGACTTGTGGAAACGGTTCGAACAGGAACAACGTCTCAGCCTTCTGGGCAGCGAAGCGGCATGGGGCAGCGACACCCTTGGCACCATGGATTTTATCCTGACCTTGCACGGGGCGGGCTGGGCGCTCGATCGCCAGCGTTTCGAGCAGATGATGGCAGATGAAGTTGAGCGACGAGGCGTGCCGCTGCAGACAGAAACAACGGTTGCGACCTGCCACCACGATGGTGCGGTTTGGCACCTGGATTTGGGCAACCGCGCAATCACTGCACGTTACGTGATCGATGCTGCCGGGCGCACGTCGAGGTTTTCGTTGCGCGACGGGGCACATCGACAGCGCAACGATACGTTGACGGCGATCGGCACGCGCTTGCCACGCGCCGCAGACACCCAACAGATGACACGCGTCGAAGCGTTCGAGGATGGCTGGTGGTATGCCGCGCCCTTGCCCTCGGGCGACACAATCGTTTGCCTGTTTTCGGATGCCGAGCGCATACATGCGCTGCGCCTGTCCGACCCGGCAGTTTGGACCAACCGCTTGTCACAGACGCAGCACATCCAGCCATTGATCAAGGCAGGTCAGACACAACCGCCGCAATTGGAAACCCTGCCCGCCTTCTCCAGCCTGCTCAGCCGCGGCGATCCCAACACCCCCATAGTGGCCGCCGGGGATGCAATCGCCGCACGTGACCCGCTCTCGTCCTCAGGAATACCCAATGCCATCGGCAGCGGCATCCAGGCAGCGCGTGTGGCTGCTGACTGGCTCTTTGGAACTGGCGCATTGAAACCCGCCTACCTTGATGGCGTGGCACAGGATCACGCGGCCTATTTGAATACTCACTGGCGTACCTACAGAACCGAAGGCAGGTGGGCGGATGCTCCGTTCTGGCGCTTCCGCTCGGCACAGGTGACCAGAGGGCCCAATGCAAGAATTTGCGCCTCACCCAACGGCACGTCCTCTCTTTTTGTGCCCAGCCACGTCGCTCGATGGATTGCCGGTGAGGCGCAGCAACCAACGACACAGGTTAATCTTGTCACACAGGTGCGCCGAGCCTTCCCCGACATCCCGGACGAACGACTACTGCTTGCCATTGAAGACCTGACGGTCGTTGCCGAAACAGCCGCATCAGCCTGAGCCAACCGCCGTCAACTGCTCCGTTTCGCGCGCAAAACGTCATCTGCATGGACAGCCTTCAGATAAAACACCACATGTCATGCCTACACCTGTGCGTGAGAACTGTGTCATGCCCCTTCTTTTGCTGGGCATCCTGCCCCATTCTCCGTGACAAGGAGACACCACATGCCCACTGAACGCATTACATTCCCTGGCCATGCCGGCACCCTAGACGCCCGGCTCGACCTGCCTGAAGGGCCACATCTGGCCACAGCGGTCTTTGCCCATTGTTTTACCTGCGGCAAGGATATCCCGGCCGCGCGCCGGATCGCAGCGCGTCTGACAACCATGGGCATCGCCGTGCTGCGCTTTGATTTTACCGGTCTGGGCCACAGTGAGGGCGAGTTTGCCAACACCTCCTTCACCTCGAATGTCGAGGATCTTGTGCAAGCCGTCGCGTATCTAGAGGATCGCGGCCTGCCTCCCACTCTGATGATCGGCCATTCGCTTGGGGGGGCGGCCGTGCTCAACGCAACTGCGCGACTGGACCAGATCAAGGCCGTGGCAACGGTTGGCGCGCCGTTCGACCCTGAACACGTCACGCACAACTTTGCCGATGCGCTGCCTGAGATCATCGCCCAAGGCGAGGCCGAGGTGAATCTGGGTGGTCGTCCCTTCCGCATCGGGAAGGGCTTCGTCGAGGATGTGACCGAAGAAGCCCTGCAACCCGCCATCGCCCGCCTCAACGCCGCGCTGCTGGTTCTGCACGCCCCGCGCGACTCCATCGTTAGCATCGACAACGCGAGCGAGATCTTCCTCGCCGCTAAACACCCCAAGAGCTTCGTGACGCTAGATGACGCGGATCACTTGGTGACCAAGGCCGAACACGCCGAATATGCCGCTGACATCATCGCCACATGGGCCAAGAAATACCTGCAGCTCAAACCGCCCGCCCCGCCCATTGGTGCACCCGAAGGCGTGGTGCGCAGTTCTGAAGCCGATCCGAAGGGGTTCCTGCAAGACATCACTCACGGAACGCGCCACCACATTCTCGCGGATGAACCCCGTGCATATGGTGGCACCAACCAGGGCCTGTCGCCCTACGGCCTGCTGTCAGCGGGGCTGGCGGCCTGTACCTCTATGACCATCCGGATGTATGCACGCCGCAAGGAATGGCCGCTGGACCATGTCCATGTTGATGTCAGCCACAACAAGGTGCACGCGCAGGATGCGGGCACGGTTTCTGGTGACAAGATCGATGAATGGAAGCGCCGGATCAACCTGACGGGTCGGCTTGATGAAGCACAGCGCCAGAGGTTACTTGAGATTGCTGACAAATGTCCTGTTCACAGAACGTTAGAGCGTACATCTAAAGTACTGACTGAACTTACCCCCTCCAGCGAGGTCTTGGAAAGCACGTAAGCCGTTTCGGGCTCAGGCCAACAACCTAGCCCCAAGAATGAAGTGAGGCGCGGACCCGCCAGAGACCGCGCCTCTCATTTGGATCAAGGGAAGGATCAGCCGCGGGCGCGGCCAACCAGTTTCCACGCCGCCGGCAGAACCAGCGCCGCCAGTGCGAGTTTCAGCGCGTCACCGATCAGGAAGGGTGTCAGGCCCCATTCAAGGATCGGCTTGTCCCAGCCGTAGAGCTGACCCAGCCACGCAAGGCCCGGTACATAAATCAGCACGTTGCCGATCAGCATCGCCAGTGCCATCCACAGCACCGACCGGTCCCAACCCCGTTGAGCCAAAGCGCCCAGCGCCACGGTCGCCATCACGTAGCCAACCAGGTAACCGCCCGTGCCGCCCATCATGTAGGTCAGACCGAATTTCTCAGCCGACGACCCGGCAAAAACATCAAAGCCCAGCGCACCGACAATCATGTAGCCAAGGATTGTCACCAGACCCAAACGCGCGCCATAGGCGGCACCGATGGTCAGAACGGCAAAGGTCCCCATCGTGATCGGAACGGGCCACATCGGCACCTTGATCTTTGCTGCAACTGCGAGAAACGCAATGCCCAGCACCACCAGAGCCGCCTGCTTGATGCGCAGCGCTGTGCCCTCTGTTGCGCCAAACATGTCGCTCAGCACCTTGTTATTCCACGTCGTTTCCATGAGGCCTCACCTGTCAGGACAAAAAGAATTGGGCGTGTTGTGCCAAGGCCGGGCCTTTTCTGCAAGCGCAAAGCCAATGTTTGCGATCACGTCAGGTGTTCCGGTTGAATCGCGTCACGCTGATGTAGTCCTTGCGCGGTCCACGCACGCCCCACGTCACCTTGAACGAAGGCCAATCCGCAAAGTCATAGGTTCCGACATAAGTGTCCGGATCACAGAAATGCTCGGTATTCCCACCCAAGGCCGGCACCTTGTGAAAGAAACGCCCGTCGTCAAAGAAGACGGACAGATCCTGCGCCCAGTGATACTTGCGCTCCGCCTGCATCGGGGGGGCGCTTTCCATCTGCAAGACACCACTTTCGACGTAGTCCAAGCCATCTGACGCAGGCGCCCATCGGGCGGCGCCGACAAAGCGGGCTAATGGCCCCAAGGTGGGCGTTATCGTACGCTCGATGGCCCACTCACCGACAAAATCTTCCAAAACCCGCTCAATCGGCATAAATGGCTTCCGTGATGTCTCCACCCTGCCCCACAAAACGCAACATGTCCTCTTTGCGATCCATCGTGTAGCAGGCCCACATGTCATTCGGTGGCCACTGACTGCAATACCGATCATCTTCGATCCGCCAATAGCCCCAGCTTTCGCGCCCCTTGAATATGTAAAGGGTCCGACCAGACGCGCGAAAGTCCTGTGTGGTGTCCGGATAGGCAAGTGTGCGCCCGGTCAAGGCTTCGCGAATCTGCTCTCCGGTCATCGGCATCCAATCCTCTGCCGCAACAGGCCCGCCCAAAAGGGTGATGATCAGGGCAAAGCGTCTCATATCAGGGCCTTCGTCTTGTCGTTCGTCGGACCTCAGTCTAAGGACGCGGCACGATATCCGACAGTCACAAAAAGGTGCCCCATGATCCCACGTTATTCCCGCCCCGACATGGTTGCGATCTGGGACCCGGCCACCAAGTTCCGCATCTGGTACGAGATCGAGGCGCATGCCTGTGACGCGATGGC
>NZ_JBYNDP010000119.1:0-6822 GCF_059783535.1 Tateyamaria sp.
GATCCAGGTTGCATCATCGCCGTAGATTTCCGGGTCGGCATCCTGCACTTGCCGCAGGGTGACTTGCCGTACGTTGCCGCCACGCCCATCGGTCAGGTAGTCGTCGATGAAGCCGGGCTCGGCCACGCTCAGGACTTCGCCCAGCCGTTGGACAGCCGGATCACTGTCGTTTTGCACGGATTCGAGCACCAGCTTGACGGCGTCCACGCGCAGGATTTCCGCCACTTCCCCGCCGAGGTCACGCAGGAAAGACTCAAACTCCATCGGGTCCAGCATCCGCAGGATCGCGCGATGAATCTGATTGGTTCCGGCCAGGTTTTCATAGGCTGCGGCAATAACTGAACGGTGCGTGTCCTCAAGACGGTCCAGCCGCGCCTCGAGACGCTCCATCGCAAGGCCCCGCAGATCGACGATGTTGCCGCCCATCGCCCGCTCATTTGCAGCGATCAGGGCATGCATCAAATCCTTATCGTCCAGAATGACATCCGGACGGGAAATGATCGCCTCTCTCAGGGCGTCATCAATCTTGGGCTGGCTGCTCATACCGTACCTGTCGTTTTTCTTGGCCGACTCCATAACACAGCGGATTCGCGAAATCTGCCCTGAACTTGGAATAATTGTTCAGAAGACGGCGCGTTGTTGCCAAGTGACGCTACGACCGGGGAAGGGGCGCGAACTTCTCCCCGTGAACGGGAATTCTGGTCCGTTCATATCCGTCCCATGAAACACACACGCGAAGCCACCACTCACGGATCCGGCCCCGGGATTTTTCCCTTGGGACCGGACGCGCTTCGGGTGATGCTGAGACGGGCCAGAGAGGCCTGAGTTACAGGATCTTCTGACCCGTCTTGGCCCAATCTTTCATAAAGGCATCAAGGCCCTTGTCGGTCAGTGGGTGGCTGGCCAGCTTCTTGATCACATCCGGGGGTGAAGTGATGACGTCGGCGCCGATCTTGGCGCAATCCTGAATGTGGTTCACCGACCGGATCGACGCGGCCAGGATCTCCGTCTCGAACCCGTAATTGTCATAGATCGTGCGGATGTCTTCGATCAGCTCCAGCCCGTCCATGTGGATGTCATCCAGCCGTCCGATGAAGGGCGAGATGAAGCTGGCCCCGGCCTTGGCCGCCAGCAGCGCCTGGTTGGCTGAAAAACACAGCGTGACATTCACCATCTTGCCTTCGCCCGACAACACCTTGCAGGCCTTCAGACCGTCCCATGTCAGCGGCAGCTTAACGGTGATGTTTTCCGCGATCTCGGCCAGCTTGCGCCCCTCGGCGATCATGGCGTCGGCTTCCAGCGCGACCACTTCCGCGCTGACCGGCCCGTCCACCAGGTCACAGATTTCCTTGGTCACTTCCAGAATATCACGCCCGGATTTCAGGATCAGCGATGGGTTCGTGGTGACACCGTCGACCATTCCAAGGTCGTTGAGTTCTGCGATGGCATCAATCTCAGCAGTATCTACAAAGAATTTCATGTGCGGTCCCCTTGATGGCTTGGCGTTTGCTTGTGATGCCTTTACCTCATGGCGGGTGAAGACTGAACCCCTCATATGTTGGCGCTAACATGACGCCCTCGTTTTATGACGAAGGCGCGTTGGTGGCCGTGATGACCACGCAACCTCTGGACCGGGCGCTGGACTACAAGGCGCCCGAAGGCGGCTGCCATCTGGGCACCTTTGTCGAGGTGCCGCTTGGTCCGCGCAAAGTGTTGGGCGTGGTGTGGGGACCCGGCAAAGGGGACTATGATTACAACAAGATACGCGCGGTTCTGCGGGTGCTGGACGCCGCCCCCATGCGGGACGAGATGCGCGCGTTTCTGGAAAAATCCGCCGCCTACACCCTGACCCCGATGCCCGCCATGCTGCGGCTCGCCACACGCGCGCCGGGGCTGGGCGATCCGCCGTCCATGCGCAAGGTCTACCGATGCGGTCCATCCGAACCAGATCGCATGACAGATGCCCGCCGTCGGGTTTTGGAATTTCTCAGCGAATACGGCGACTTGTCATTCACACTTAAGGAATTGGCCGAACTCTCTGGTGTCACATCCTCGGTCATCAAAGGGCTGGTGAAACAGGGGGCGGTTGCCGAGGAAGACAGCCCGCGCGACCTGCCATTCCCGCCCATGGATCCCGCTCGACCGGGCAAAGAGCTGACGGAGGATCAGGCAAAGGCAGCAAGTCATATCGCTGCAGCGGTGCAATCCGGCGCTTATGGCACCACGCTCCTGCGCGGCGTGACAGGGTCCGGCAAGACCGAGGTTTACCTCGAAGCGGTGGCCGCCTGCCTGCGCGCCGGGCGACAGGCACTTGTTCTGTTGCCGGAAATTGCGCTGACGGCCGAATTCCTGAAACGCGTCGAGGAACGGTTCGGCGCGCGACCCGCCGAATGGCACTCCGGTGCGACCATGACCGAAAGGCGGCGCATCTGGCGCATGGTGGGCCAAGGCAACGCACAGCTGGTGATCGGCGCACGTTCTGCGCTATTCCTGCCGTACCAGAACCTCGGCCTGATCGTGGTGGATGAGGAACACGACACCTCCTACAAGCAAGAAGACGGGGTGCTCTATAACGCCCGCGACATGGCGGTGTTGCGGGCCTCGCTACTCGGTGCGCAGGTCGTGCTGGCCTCGGCCACGCCATCGCTGGAAAGCTGGGCGAATGCCGAAAGTGGTAAATATAAACGGCTTGATCTCGAAGCGCGCTTTGGGCCTGCGGTCATGCCCACGATGCAAACGATCGACATGCGCGCTGAAAAACTGCCCTCCAACCGCTGGGTGTCCGAGGAGCTGAAGCGCGCGGTCGAGGCGCGGCTTGCGGCAGGCGAACAGGCCATGCTGTTCCTGAACCGGCGCGGCTACGCCCCGATCACCTTGTGCAGGGCGTGCGGGCACCAGGTGGGCTGTGATCAATGCGATGCGCGCATGGTCGAGCACCGTTTTCTAAAACGGCTGATGTGCCACCAATGTGGCGAAACGAAACCGATGCCAACCGTGTGCCCGTCTTGCGAGGCCGAGGATCGGATGGCACCCGTCGGCCCAGGCGTCGAACGGCTGGGCGAAGAGGCGGTGGAGCTGTTCCCGGATGCCCGCGTGGCTGTGCTCAGTTCGGACATGTATGGCTCAGCCCGTGCGCTGAAGGCCGAGATCGAAAAGATTGCCGAGGGCGGTGCCGACGTGATCATCGGCACGCAACTGGTGGCCAAAGGGCACAACTTCCCGAACCTGACACTGGTGGGTGTGATCGATTCAGACCTTGGCTTGCAAGGGTCGGACCTGCGCGCGGCGGAACGGACATTTCAATTGATGCGGCAGGTCGCGGGCCGGGCGGGCCGCGCGGAAAAGCCGGGCACGGCGCTGTTGCAGACCTATCAACCGGAACACCCGGTGATCCGCGCCATTCTGGCAGGCGACGAGGAAGGATTCTGGCGGGCCGAGGCCGCGCAACGCGAGGCGGCAGGCGTGCCGCCCTATGGACGGATGGCGGGGATCATCCTCAGCGGGCCGGACGTCGCACAGGTGTTTGACGCCGCGAACGCGCTGTCAAGGAACGCTGGCGCACTTACCCGCGTGGGTGCCCAAGTCTTTGGTCCGGCCCCTGCGCCGATTGCACGCATTCGCGGTCGACACCGGGTGCGTCTGCTGGTGAAGGCAGGCAAGGGCGTGGCGTTGCAGGGGGCCATCGCACAATGGATCGGACAATTGCGGCTCAAGGGTGATCTGCGGCTGGCCGTCGATATCGACCCGCAAAGCTTTTACTAGCAGGGCGGCGCACGACACGTGCGCCTTACCACTTGGCGGATGTTCGCGTTTCGTGCTACTGACGGACAAAAGCCAAAACAAACCGGGCGAGGGCAGCACATCATGCGAATCTTGGGGATCGACCCCGGCTTGCGCCACATGGGGTGGGGGATCATCGACGCCGATGGTCCGCGCCTGCGTCACGTGGCGAACGGGATCTGCCATTCGACAGGCGATGACCTGTCCTTGCGTCTACTGAGTTTGTTTGACCAACTCAGCACGGTAATCGCGGATCACGCCCCGCAGGCGGCGGCCGTTGAACAGACCTTTGTGAACAAGGACGGAGCGGGCACCCTGAAGCTCGGGCAGGCCCGGGGCATTGCCATGCTCGCCCCGGCCCGCGCAGGGTTATTGGTCGGTGAATATGCCCCGAACGCCGTCAAGAAAACGGTGGTCGGCGTGGGCCACGCGGACAAGCGGCAGGTGGCGCACATGGTCCGCGTGCAACTGCCCGGCGTCGATATCGCGGGACCGGACGCGGCCGACGCGCTTGCCATCGCTATTTGCCACGCCCATCACGGCGCGGGGCAGGGGCTGGCCGCCGCTGTGGCGAGGGCACGTGCATGATCGGAAAACTTTCGGGCCGTATCGACTACAAGGCCTCGGATCACATCCTGATCGACGTGCGTGGCGTGGGCTATATCGTCTATTGCTCGGACCGGACACTGGCGGCGCTGCCCCCGGTGGGACAGGCCTGTGCGCTGTTCACCGACCTCGTGGTGCGCGAGGACTTGATGCAGCTTTTTGGCTTCCCGACGCTTGCGGAAAAGGAGTGGCACCGCCTGCTCATGTCCGTGCAGGGCGTGGGGGCCAAGGCGTCGCTCGCCATCCTTGGCACGCTGGGCACAGATGGGACCAGCCGCGCCATCGCCTTGGGCGACTGGAACGCGGTGAAAGCGGCCAAGGGCATCGGTCCCAAGATCGCGCAACGCATCGTGCTTGATCTCAAGGATAAGGCGCCGTCGGTCATGGCCATGGGCGGCACGGTGGCGGAAGCAACCGGTGATGCCGTCGCAGAAGCTGCGACCGAGGTTATCGAACCGATGCCCGCAGCCGCCCCGCCGTCCTCGGCACAGGCGGATGCGCTGTCGGCCTTGGGCAACCTAGGGTACGGCCCGTCCGATGCCGCCGCCGCCGTGGCCCAAGCTGCCGGAGAGGATGCGGGTGCGGACACGCCCGCCCTAATCCGTGCAGCGTTGAAACTTCTGGCACCGAAAGGGTAGGGGTGGGCGGACGACACGTCCGCCTTACGAAGGAAGATGATGACCGACGCCTCAGATCCCACCTTGCGCGGAGCGCCTTTGCCTGACGATGATGCAGGCGGTTTCGACCGTGCTCTGCGTCCACAGCTTCTCGAGGATTTCGTGGGGCAGGCCGAGGCCCGCGCCAACCTGCGCGTCTTCATCCAGTCTGCCAAGCAGCGGGGTGAGGCGATGGATCACACGTTGTTCCATGGCCCACCCGGTTTGGGCAAGACGACCCTGGCGCAGATCATGGCGCGCGAGTTGGGCGTGAATTTCCGCATGACGTCTGGCCCCGTGCTGGCCAAGGCCGGTGATCTGGCCGCGATCCTGACAAATCTCGAAGCCCGCGATGTGTTGTTCATTGATGAGATTCACCGTCTGAATCCAGCGGTCGAGGAGGTCCTCTATCCTGCAATGGAAGATTTCGAACTGGATCTTGTTATTGGGGAAGGCCCCGCTGCGCGCACCGTTCGGATTGAGTTGCAACCTTTTACCTTGGTGGGTGCAACAACCCGCATGGGACTGCTGACGACACCTTTGCGGGACCGGTTCGGCATTCCGACCCGGCTGCAATTCTATACTGAAGACGAGCTGTTCACGATTGTGGAGCGCAATGCCCGCACGCTTGGTGCGCCTGCAGACGAGGGCGGTGCGCGCGAGATTGCGCGTCGTGCGCGTGGCACGCCTAGGATCGCGGGACGTTTGTTGCGCCGGGTCGTGGATTTTGCCGTAGTGGATGGCGACGGTCGGGTGACTCGAGAGTTGGCGGATGCCGCGCTGACGCGCCTTGGCGTAGATCATCTTGGTCTGGATGGCGCGGATCGACGGTATTTGAAACTCATGGCAGATCATTATGGCGGTGGTCCGGTGGGCGTCGAGACCTTGAGTGCTGCGCTGAGCGAGAGCCGTGATGCATTGGAAGAGGTCATCGAACCCTATCTGTTGCAGCAGGGCCTTATCCAGAGAACCCCGCGGGGACGGATGCTTGCGCAACGAGCGTGGCGGCATCTGGGGCTTGAGGCACCGAAATCTTCAGGCGACCTGTTCGACTAGGATATGCACATGACAGCAGATGATATCGAAGCGCTGTTCCGGCGCGAAAGCGGCGACTATACCTTTGCCCGTTGGGGCCGCCCGCTGGCGCCCGTGGTGTTCGGGGTGCAGGACGAAACGCTTGGCACGATCAAGGGCGCGGTTGAGGCGGTGTGCCAGCTGGCCGGTCACGAGATGGCAGAGACGGACCCTGAACTGGGGTCGAACTTCATGTGGTTTTTCTTTTCCGACTGGGCGGAGTTGCCCGAGGTGCCCGGGTTGGACAGGCTTGTGCCCGATCTTGAGCCGTTGGTGGCACGCCTGCAAAAGGCCGACGCAAACCAGTACCGGATTTTCCGGTTTGATGAGGCAGGTGCGATCAAGGCGTGCTTTGTTTTCCTCCGGATGGACCAACATCTGAGCAAGGTCCCCGCGGAGACGCTGGCCTTGAGCCAGGTGGTGCAGTCGATGCTGCTGTGGTCCGATTTGGCCTTCCGGGATCGATCACCTTTGGCCGTCGCGGGAGAGACAACCGTGCTGCGGCCCGACATCGCGGCGTTGATCCGCGCGGCCTATGACCCGGTGATGCCAGTTGCGGCCGATGACGCGTCCCATGCCTTGCGTTTGAGTGCGCGTGTTACAGCAGCAAGCTGATTTGTCCCCGCGGGGACAGCTTGTTCGGTCCATCCACGAGATTTCAATCGGTCTGTGATCTTTGGGCTCTTTCAAGGACTTGGGGTAACGC
>NZ_JBYNDP010000119.1:6922-10629 GCF_059783535.1 Tateyamaria sp.
GGCGGGAAACTGCCACGCAAGGGGCCGCCGCCAGCGATGCGGTCGGCCAGATGGCCCACACCAATCGCGTAGCTATCGGAGTTGTTGTACGTCTTGATGACCCGAAAATTGCGCGTGACGGCAAAGCGTGGCCCGCCGGGTTGAGGTTGGATCACCGTGCCCGAGGCATCGCCCGTTACTTCGCGTCCCCAGCTTTGGCCCGATTGCCAACCGTTGCGTGAAAGATACGCGGCTGTAGACGCAAGGCTGTCAGACGGGTCATCCGACCAGATGTCCCGCCGTCCGTCGCCTGTGAAATCCACGGCAAAGGCCTGATAGGATGTCGGGATGAACTGGGTGTGTCCCATGGCCCCGGCCCAGGAGCCGGTCATGTTGGCCGGGCTCACGTCGCCCGATTGCAGGATGCGCAGCGCCTCGATCAATTGCTTTTCAAAGAAGGCCCCGCGCCGTCCGTCAAAGGCAAGGGTGGAGGTGGCCGAAATCACCGGCACATCGCCGCGCCGTTCGCCATAAAAGCTCTCCAACCCCCAGATCGCGGTCACGATATTGGCGGGTACGCCATAGCGCGCCTCAACCGCGTTCAGAGTGCTGCGGTGGCGGGCATAGGCGGCACGGCCCTTGGACACGCGTTCGTCCGAAGCTGCGATGGAAAGATAGTCTTCGAGTGTGCGGGTAAATTCGGTCTGGTTGCGGTCGCGTCTTACAACGCCCGGCAGATAGCCGGTGCCACGGAACGCGGCGTTGAGTGTGGATTGCGAAATGCCTGCGCTCGCCGCCCTGCCGCGGAAGCGGGCGACCCAGGCATCATAGGCGGCGTTGGGGGTGGGGCGCAGGTCTGCTGGCAGGCCCGTGCTGCTGCTGCCGGTGCGTGTCGCAGTGGTGGGTGCGGTGCAGGCGGAGAGGGTCACGGCGCCAAGACCGAGAAGGGCAGTTCTGCGGGTGAGATACATGCGTGGCCTGTTTTTTTATTGACTGCTGAGCAGACGGTACCCTGTGGCGGAGGTTGTGCAAAGGCCGGGCGCGCTTATCGGCGGGTTCGTGGCGTTTTTCCGGGGGTGGAGCGTGTATTCCTGTGGCCGCTTTAGTGGTCTAGCCGCTTGTCATTCCCGCAATCATTGCGCCAAGCGCGACAAGGTGGACGAGCATCAGCGCTTTGTCATTCCACAATGCTCCGACCGCGAACCAGCCAATGACACCAACGAGAAACAGATACAGGTTCCAGGGCGTCCAACCGAACCCGGTGGCGGTGTAGCCCATGATCTGAACCGCGGATGCCCCCCATTTGACCGTAAATACAAGACGATCCCGAGATGAGCTGAGGGCGACGGTGTCAGACGGCACGGGTCAGCCCGCCGTCGATGCGCAAGTTCTGACCTGTCATGTAGCTGCCGCTCTCAGAGGCCAGCCACGAGATCAAGGAGGACACCTCAGCCGCATACCCGTACCGACCCATGGGGATACGCGCCTTGCGGTCTTCTTTTTCGGGCAGGCTGTCGATGAAGCCGGGAAGGACGTTGTTCATGCGGATATTGTCCGGGGCGTACTTGTCGGAGAAGAGCTTTGTAAATGCTGCCAGTCCGGCCCGGAAGACGCCCGAGGTGGGAAAAAGCGGATCGGGTTCGAACGCCGCAAAGGTCGAGATGTTGATGATCGCGCCGCCACCCTGTGCCTGCATCACGGGTGTGACTAGCCTGGTCGGGCGGATTGCATTCATCAGGTAGACTTCCATCCCTTGATGCCAGTCGTCGTCGCTGATCTCCAGCACAGGGCCTTTCGGACCGTGACCGGCAGAGTTGACCAGCACATCAATGCGTCCCCAACGATCCATGGCACCCTCGACCAACTGGGTGAGCGCATCCCCATCGAGATTGGAGCCTGTGACACCAAAGCCGCCAAGTTCGATACCAAGCGCTTCACCCTTGCCGGAAGATGAAAGGATGCCGACCCTAAAACCGTCGTCCGCGAGTTTGCGCGCGGCATCAGCGCCCATGCCGCTGCCACCTGCTGTGATTAGGGCTACTTTTTCTACAGACATGTCATGTTCCTTTTGCCGCTTTGCTCCATTTAAGTGGGTGGAAGTCGGAGTTCGAATTAGATTTGATACTTCACGCCAGTAGAGATACTACTGCCAAATGTCTGAGCTTCCCTCGCTAAATGGTTTGCGCGCCTTTGATGCTGCCGGGCGCCGCCTCAGCTTTCGTGCTGCCGCTGACGAGCTTGGCGTCACGCAAGGCGCGGTGGCGCAGCACGTTCGTCACCTCGAAGCGCATCTTGGCGTCACCTTGTTTGACCGGGTGCCAAAGGGTTTGGCTTTCACGACACTCGGTCGCGTCTATCACGCCCGCATTGCGGCAGTCTTTGCAGAGCTCCGCGCGGCGACGGCTGACCTGAAGCCGGAGCCGGACAAAGTCTTGATCAGTGTCACGCCGACCTTCGCGGCCAAATGGTTGATCCCAAATCTGCCGCGCTTCACCGATGCCCATCCGAACATCGACCTGCGGATCATGGCGACCGAAAAAGTCTCCAGTTTCCATAGCGATGGGATCGACTTGGCCATTCGCCAGGGGTCGCCACCATTTGGTGCTGCGCTACAGGTTACGCGGCTGTTCAAACAGGAATTGGTTGCTGTCGCCGCGCCTCAGCTTGCGGGCGATGGAGATGGGGTGCTTGGTCCCGAGAGCCTTTCAAGACAACCGAAGATACATGATACCCATGACCTTTGGCCAAGATATCTTGCTGCTATGGGTCTTCACGATTGGTCGCCCCGAGGTCTTCGGCTCAGCCAAACGTCGCTTGCGGTTGATGCCGCCATCGCCGGGCAAGGCGTGGCCTTGGTGAGCCGGTTTCTGGTGGCGCAGGACCTTGAGGCGGGTCGCTTGGTGGAAGTTGGAGAGGCGTGGACTGCCGGAGGAAATGACTTTTACCTCCTCATACAACGTGCGGCCCAACACAAGGGCACTGTGTTGGACGTTTTGGAGTGGCTTACATCCCATTCGGACGAAGGGACCGGGTCGGCTTTGGGCCCAATGAATGGACTGTCTGCTGACTGACGCGAGATGCAGCTTGTTCATTGGCGGCGCAACGGATGTCATCGGCGCGTTTCCACGGCTCCTTTCATGCGGCGACTTGAACTACCATTTCCACTTCGATCTGAAGATCCGGCCCGGCCAGGGCCGCCACGCCGATCCCGGTCAGGCTGGGTTTTGCGCCATCCAGGAAATGCAGGATGCCGCCCATGGCGATGTCTTGCGTGTCGTCCCGCAGGTCGGTCAAATAGATGCGCATCTGGACGATGTCGTCGGTCGTGGCTTGAAGCGCCTCGAGCGCTCCTTTCAGGTTCTCGACAACGGTGGCGGTCTGTTCGGCCAAAGATGCCGGCGGTGCTGCCCCATCAGGTCGCCAGGCCACCTGACCTGAGACGAAGGCCAGCGCGCCGGGATGTGCAATCGAGATTTGCGAATAACCAACCTTTCCCGCGTCCGGCAGGGCGGGCGGATTCAGTCGATCAATGGGTGTGGGCATATTGGCCTCCTTTGCTGCGTGTCACAGCAAAAGACTTAGGTACAACATATGGCGAATTATATTCGTCTCAATCCCGACCAAAATGCTACAACCAGGCATGATCGGATCGAAGGTGAACGACATTCTGCTCTTTCTGTCGGTGGTTGAGACCGGGAGTTTCGTTGCGGCCGGCAAGATGTTCGGGC